>QHVR01000110.1:1188-16273 GCA_003223595.1 Acidobacteriota bacterium | reverse complement strand
AAAGGACGAGTCCGTGAGACGCTGCGCAATATCGGCCACATTCTGATCTCCCTGGTCACCTTTCAACTGCCCAGCCATCGCGTTTCGCTCGATAATCCCGAATCCCTGAAGGTGCCCTATGGCGTGGCCCTGGCGCTGTCCGTCATGCTGTATGGTGCTGCCCAGATCCGAGGTGCGGTGCGATGATGGTTACGACGATCGTGGGTACAACCATGAAACGTGTGTCGAGCGTTTTCCGCAGGCTAGCTGTTGAAACGCGCGCCACCGAGATCGCCGAAGCAGCCGCCGTTCTACCCCTGATGTTCATGATGTTGCTTGGGATCTTCTGGTTCGGGCAGGCATTCAGCATCTACGGTGCGATCACCCGCGCCGCGCAGGAGGGAGCGCGCGCCGGTGCCGCGCCGTACTGTACCACTTGCACTGGTGGAAATTCAGCGACCGCGAATGCGACCGCCGCTGTAAATAGCGCCTTGACTACGTCGAAACTTGATCCCTCGAAGGCGAAATCCCCATCGCCTCCTACCTTGGTCTATTGTCCCCCAGGAACAAACCAGGGGAACTGCCCTCCGAACGGCATTTGCGTGAAAACCCCTGTGCAACTGTCGAACACCAGCGGAGTATGTGGCATCTCGGTTTCGTTTCAATATCCATTTCAGTTCTGGTTTCCCTTTACTTCGCTGAACAAGCAGCAGATCCTGCTGAACGCTTCGGCTCTGGTTCGCCTGGAGAATCAGTGACTTTCAAACACATTTTTCCAGGATCCCTGGTCGCGAAGCGCGCCACTATGTGGAAAGATGAGCACGCCGCCCAACTTGTCGAGTTCGCAGTTTCTCTACCATTGCTCGTCTTATTCGTAGTTGGAATTTTCGACTTCAGCGGAGCATTCACGTTGAAGCAGAAGCTGACCAATGTTGCGCGGGAGGCCTCCAGAATTGCGGCCGCCGATCCGGCTAACGATCTCGGCAGTACGTTCACTGCCGGAACCGCCCCTATCTCTGTGGTCGATGCCTTCAAGGTGGTGAAGAATTACCTGACCGTAAATCACCTTTACGACTGTGGTGTGACGGCCGGGAGCGTGAGCCCGCTGGGCTCCCTGACTTGGCGGTACAAAGTAACGCCCACTAGCGGCTCACCTTGTGGGATCACGCTGACCATTAACCGAGGGTATGTTTTTCCCGTGAACTCAACGACACCGCCATTACCCTCATGCGCATCGCAAACCGTCACTAGTCAAACGGCGATTGTTGGAACCTGCGTAAGTATCGAATATGCCTATGCTTGGAAATTTGGACGCGTGTCCACCTACTTTGGGCCGAGCACTTCCCTGCCCGCGCAAATCGGAGGCGTGGCGGTCGCGATGAATGAGAACTGAAGGGTCATGAAAAAGCCGCTAATTTTGAAGTCGCGAGTGCGCCAGGGAGAGTTGGGAATCACCATCGCCCTGGTCGCGTTGGCCATGGTCGCCATCATAGGCATGGCAGTGCTCTCAATTGACCTGGTCACTCTCTATTTGGCTCGTGAAGAGGCTCAACGCTCAGCCGACGCAGCCGCGCTGGCGGCAGCCCGGGTTCTTTCCATCTCGGGGATCACCGGTGACCCTGACAATTCGACGACTCATTGGAGTGCTATCTGCGGCCCCAACGGCGCTGCCAAACACGCTGCGCAGGCACTAGCCGCAGAGAACGCGGTCGGGAGCCAAACCTCGCCCACGGTCACTGTCACCTATTCGGCTGGCACAGACGGGACGGTTGGCACCGCAACCTCCGATTGCACCACCCTCACTACCTCAGCCTTCGGCGTCAATCCCATGGTGACCGTGCAGCTAACCCAGGCTGGTTTGCCCAATTTCTTTTCCCGTTTTTGGGGAGCTTCCCCTAACAGCGTAACCGTTAGCGCTACAGCGGAGGCCTTCAATCCGTCGGGTTCGGCTGGTGGCAATGAAACTACCGGAACCATCACTCCCGTGCAACCGCGCTGCGTTAAACCATGGGTCATCCCCAATCTGGATCCGATCGGGGGCGGGCCCCTTGTCGACCGGGCCACTGGGGCGATCCAGCGCCCAGGCATCTCTCTCAATGGCGCCGGCGCCACTGGGGTAATTGGAGAAACATTCTGGTTGGTTCCTGACTGCAAACACGGAAACCCAAATTATTGCGACCTGATCGTACAACCGCAGGTCAACTACAACGATGGCTCCGGCTTCATGCGCGGCCCTCCGAATACTCTGGGACTGCCCGGCCAGGTGGGCACGGCAGTGACTGGCCTTCCTTCTTGTAGCGGTGGTGATCCGTATGAATCCGCCATTGAGGGCTGCGATGCTCCCACCAACTACCAGTGTGGAGTGCCCAATGCCAATGCGGTCGATTTGACGAAGCACAACCCGGGCGTGAACTCGATCACGGACGGCATCGAGTGTTTGATTCACCAGACGGATGCAAGCAACATCACCACTTCAAGTGGTCAGGATTATCTCAGCCAAACCCCTCTTGGTGCCCCTTCGAGCTATCCATTTCAGATCCTGGCGGGAAGCAGTAATCCGATGGGTGCAACTTTTGCGGGTACCCCGATAACGAGTAGCAACTCGATTATCTCCATGCCCATCTACGACCAGATCGCCAAGCCGGCTGTCCCCACCAACGCGGTGTCGAACCTAACGTTCGTCGGATTCTTGCAAGTATTCATCAACGCCGTGGACGTGAATGGCAACAGGAGTCTAACCGTGCTCAACGTTAGCGGTTGCGGTAACGGCACGAATCCAACCGGCAGCCCTGTCACCGGCACTTCTCCCGTGCCGATCCGCCTCATCACGCCACCATAGGCTTATTGGTTGTTGGGATCGTCGCCTACTGCCGGAGGCCCTTGTTGCCCATTCTGCGGCTCCTGCGGCATGGCGGGAGTTGGCGCTGCCGCAACATCGCTCGCTGGCTGTTCGGCGGGAGTCGCATCCTCATCGGGAGCTTGCGCTGTAGTTTGCATTGGAGCCAACGGCATCTCCCCGCTATCCCGCGGGCTTAGGACCACGCGCTCTACGTGGCCCGGATTATCCGGCGCACTCAAAATCAGAAAATTGAAATTGGACCCATTTAGCAGCCGCGCGAGAACTTCCGGCGCAGGTCCCGGACCCAGCTCGGCAACGACGTGTTCCTGCTCCGCTCCCGCCGGAATGGAAATGTCGGCCCCTGTGCGCTGCTGCACCGCATAAAGAACTTCCGACAATGTGGCCTTGTTCGCGACGATGCTCAGCGATCCATTCCGAAACGTGACCTCAAGTGGCGTTCGCGGGGCATTCACAACTTGCACCGGTTCCCTGCTCGTGGTGTATGTAGCTGCGACAAGGGCTGCCCGCTTCGCTGGAGCGTTCGCCACAGCCGAGTCATCGGTTGCACTAGCTCCGCCCATCACCTTGATCATTACGGTGCGGCCGGACGGGAATATCTGGTAGGACCGCGCACTTCTGAGGTCGACCACCAACCGCGTCACGGGTGGTTTGGACTGGTAGAGTCCCACCCGAACGCTCTTAACCTCGCCGCGATCCACAGACTGGCTGCGCAGCTGGTTGCTGGGAAGGGCATTCGGAAAATCCACCACCAGGCGATCGGGACCGGAGAGCACTTGCGTCTGCGGCACAATGCGTTCGCTGGCCTCGACCTCGATCTCGACCGTATCTCTGCCGTTCAACACCTTGACGGAACGCACTGAGACTTGCGCGGGAGCAGGAAGCGTACTTAGGAAAACACACCCGAGGGCGATCCCAAGCCGGACGGCCGCCGATCGCAAGAATCTACGCATGGGGGGAGACCTTTACAAAATTTTGAGGCTGATCTGGGGTCGATTGTAACAGTGCCCTATTCCGCCCGGACGTTACTTTGGTGTTTGAACTTCAGGTTCTCTAGTGGGACATCGGCTTCAAGATCTCACCTAATATATCCGGCTGTTCCGTAACTCGCTCCAGGTGCGGATTCTTCTCGCCATCGTGATAGGCCACCGAGTAAGTGCGAATGAATTGAGCGTTCACCACCAGCAGTTCGATAGCAGCCTCGCTTCGCTGTGCGCTCTTGAGCGCCGCCTGTACGACTTCCGGCGACCATTTTCTTCCATTGACTGCCAGCAGTTTCATCCCCGGTCCAATTCCGGCCTCATATGCCGGAGATCCTGTGATTACGTCGGAGAGCTTACCGTCCTCGTCCAGACTGAATCCCATGGAATACTTCAAATCCGAAAAACCCAGACGAGGAACAGTGATTGAGCGGGCAAGAAAAAGCCTCCAGGAAAATAGGCCTGAAGGCTATCGGAATGCGTCCGCCAAATGCAAACGGAACGACAGAACGAGGTTGTTGCGGTCGCTATTAAGAGTGATTCAGAAGAGTAGCCGGGGAGAGCCGGTGCCGCGCCATCCACAGCAGGGCCGCCATACCCGTAATCATCAGCACCCACGTGCTGGGTTCAGGAACTTCGCTGGTCGATCCCCCGCCGCAGACATCGACGTTCTTATTCTTACTCTTCCCGGTGTGTGCAGTCGCGCCCGCAACCGCGGTCCCCTTGTTTCCAGGCTTTTTCGTGCCCGAGATTCCACAGACATTCGGGAGCGGTGGCGGCGCAAATGGAGTCCAGCCTCCTCCGCCGATGGGATCATACATATTAAGCGGCGGCGCCACCGCAGCACGTTCCAGCGAAGTTCGGAAAGGAACTGGCGATGTTGCCAATCCCGGTCCTATGGCGGGCATCAGGGGCTCGTCAAACTTTGCCGCCGGCGGCTCCATGCTCGAGCTTTCCTGCTGCGGCGCTTCTTCCACGCGGTTCGCGCAACGCGTTCGCGCGGTCATCTTCCCGTCCGTAAGCAGCGTTTCACCTTTGTGTAATTTCACCCGGTGACGCGTCCAGTAAACCCGGTTGCCGATGCGATAAGAGAGATAAACCGTTCGCTCCGTCAACAATTGCACCAGGCGCGCATGCGCGTAGTCGAACCCGGCGTAGTGCAGCGCCACAATCGGATCCTGCTCGACGGCCGCTTTCAATTCGTGCCCGCTCCGCACTCCCCCTGAAATGACGGAGTAGGGGTAAATCGGGCGCCGCCCCATCTCGCGCCTCGCCTCTTGCTGGAACAGATCCAGCGTCTTCTGCGCCGCTTGCTCAGAGGTATTCGCCTCCGTAATATGCGAGCTTGCTCGGAACAGAGAGGGACTGAGGCGTTGTAAGAGAACCGATGAGACGCTCAGGACTGACAGGGCGCAGAGGGTAATTAACAGCGCGCGCCGAATCCGGCGATGCCGCCGGTGGCGAGTGCTACACCGCCGCCGCATGACTACACGACCTGCTTCCGGTTGACTCGACAACTTCTACCCTACCTTTGATCGGGCCAGATTCTGGGATCTCTGGACCGAACGCACCCGATTGCACAGGTGCACTTAGACTGCCATCCCGGGGGCGTCCACCTCTCAGATAACACGGAGGATGTGGGTCTGGATGGGCACCATGCTAGCAGAGACTTGCACCGCTTTGCATACAAAATCTTTGCTTTTTCCTGTGCAGGAAGTACACCAAAAATTGCGCCGTTTAGTAACGCCACCTTCGTGCCATTCGACAGTTACATGAAGCATGCGAGCTACTGCACTCAATTTACAATTCGTGCGCTGACCCGGGTTTTGGGCACTTTTCGCCTGTGGCTGCTCAGCCTGGCGAGACTTCCCCTACTCCATGCTGTATTCAATCTTGATTCCCCTCTTCTCAACCTCCGCCAGAAACAGGTCCGCCGGGACATCCCGCTCCTGCAATACGCCTCCGAGTTTTGGGATCGCTCCCGACGCCAGCATCTGCACAACAATCGAAGCCGGAAACGCGGTCGTTCGCATCATGGCGCTCATGTCGGTCTTTGCGTCATAAGAATCCACCATGGTGAATGTCGCTACACGCCCTTTCAGACGGCAGCCCAGCAAACCCCGGACTCCCGCACCATTAACCGACTCGTGAGCTTCCAGGCGCATGATGCACACGTCTGGCCCTTTCGACGCAAACTTTCCCTCGAAGATTTTTGACATCATGGCGCGCGGCGCAATTTCCGCTTTGCCGAATTTCATCTTCTCGCTCGAGAACAATCCCAGTTCGTTTAGCTCGCAAAGCAGGTCGTAGTGCCCGGGATAACGGAGAGTTTTTTCGAAGCACTCGCCCACCCGGCCTTCAAACGTCTCCGGTAACGTCGAAGTACCGCCCGAAGTGTGGAAGGCAATCAGGGGCGCGAACCCCGAAATCTGGAACTCCTCCGGCTCGGTGAGCGGATCGATCATTGTGAGCTTCCCCTTGCGCAAGATGCGCGCGGGTTCTACGTACTCATTGATCAGACCTTCCACCGAAAATACCAACTGGTAATGGAATGGCGCAGTTGGCCTTAGGGGAAGTCCTCCTACATAGAGCTTCAAAGCATCTGCGCGTCCGCCCAGGCGTCGCACCAATTCGCCGCCCAGAATCGACGCCATCCCGGGAGAGAGTCCGCAATCGGGCGCCAGCGCCACGCCGCGTTTCTCTGCCTTCTTGGCGAGCGCGAGTTCCTGCCGGACCACTGTGTTGTTTCCGCCGAGGTCAGCAAAATGGCATCGCGCCTCGATCGCAGCTCGCGCCAACCCTAAGTTCAAAAAATAAGGCACGGCCGAGAGCGTCGCATCGTGGCCTCGCATCACTTTCGCAGCAGCCTTTTCGTTGGCAGCGTCCAGAACAGCGCTCCGCACCTTCTTTCCGCCTGTGATGCGGTTTACGCGAGCCGCGACCTCGCGCGCCCGCTTTCCATCGCTGTCGGCCAATGTCACCGACTCCACCTGCGGCGTGCGCGCCATGTCGAACGCCGCTGCCGAACCCATCATGCCCGAACCAATCACTAGAAGTTTCATAAGAGTCCTCTTAAGGGATATGCCGCGCACACGCAGCACGAGCCGAGTGCACGCTTCGCATGGTCTTGGGAAGCTAAACCAATAGCCGCAGCGATCGGCTTAGAAGAGGGATGGACCTGGATGGACTAAAGCCCGGCAGGAGCGATTCGCTCGCAGATGTAGCGGCGCAAATCAAGCTTCAAGGGATTCACATTCGATCATACACCCTCTGCCCGTTTAGTTCCCTGTTCCAATCCGGGTGGTTCCCTCGCGAGGCAATACTCTGTTTCTGGTAAGACTCCGCTCCGAAGTCCCCCAACAACATCTACCGCAATAGCGGATTCAAAGTTTTATGTCTTCGTCCGCGGCGACCAGAGCTTCACAAACTACGTGGGAGGGGCGCAGCACCCGGCCGTTCCGCTTAGGACGCAAGACGATTTTTTTTCTCATTGCCCTGCTGGTATTAATCGGCGCAGCCGCCGTGTTCTACGTCAAGTTCTGGCCTTTTTCCCGGGAAGCCGTGCTGCAGGATTTGCGCGAGGCCACGGATAGTACGGTCACGGCCCAGGGATATCACCCTACCTACTTCCCTCCCGGTTGCGTGTTCTATGGCCTCCAGTTCCACCACGGCCCTAATTATTTCAAGCTGATTGAAATCCAGAAACTGCGGGTGCAAGGCAGCTATCTCGGCATGCTCCGCGGGCATGTTCCCCGCGTCATCGCCGAGGGCGCACATGTATTCATCCCAGCCTTGGGCACAAAGGAATCGTTCAACACACAGCATTCGACGACGGTGGTCGACGAACTCGTGGCCAATGGCAGCTTCGTTGAGTTCGAGCCCAAAGAACGTCAGAAAACGCCTCTCCGCTTTGACGTCCACGAAGCCACGTTCCGGGGCCTGCGCTGGGGCAGTGCTCTCGCCTACCACTTAAAATTTCACAACCCGAATCCGCCGGGGGAGATTTCCGCCGACGGCAAGTTCGGGCCCTACAGCAAAGATCATCCCGATAAGACCCCGTTCTCCGGCGCCTACACCTTTGACCATGCGGATCTCGGTGTCTACGGCGGCATCAGCGGCATTCTGTCTTCTCAGGGGAATTTTGGCGGTACCCTCAAGCAACTCAGCGTGACCGGCACCACATCAACTCCTGCCTTCCGTGTAAAAGACAGCGGCAACAGTTTCAATCTCACCACCAAATTCGATGCCTACGTCGATGGCGAGAACGGAGACACTTTCCTGAAGAGTGTCGAAGCGCACTTTGGACATACGACGCTGATGGCTCAGGGCAGCATCGCGAAAACTGAACCGGGTAAGGGAAAATTCACCAAAGTACAGTTCACCTCGGACCACAGCCGGATCGAGGACGTTCTGGGCTTGTTCACCAGCGAACGTGCGCCGATGTCGGGCGAAATCGTGTTCCATGCCACAAGCGAACTTCCCCCGGGAGATCAGCCATTCCTGCGCAAAGTCCAACTGCAAGGCTCGTTCGACATTGCCGAGGGTACGTTTTCCAAAAACAAGACGCAGCACGGAGTGGACGAGCTCAGCGCCGGGGCCCGCGGCCAAAAAAAGGACGACCCCGCAGACGTCCTTAGCGGCCTCAAAGGTCAGGTAAAGCTCGTGGAGAGTCTTGCGCACTTCTCCGAGCTCTCTTTTTCCATCCCTGGAGCGCATGCTGACATGCACGGCACCTACGGCCTGGACGAACCACACCGCGTCAATCTGCACGGCCAAATGCGAGTTGAGACCAGAATTTCAAAGACGACCAGTGGAGTGAAGTCGTTCTTCTTGAAGATCATCGATCCCATCTTCAAGAAGAAGAAAAAAGGCGAGGTCGTCCCTGTACACATTTTAGGCACCTACGAGAAACCGGACTTCGGGCTGGATTTGGGGAATAAACAAGATGAGCAGAATGCAAAAACAAAGAAATGACACCGGCGTTTCGCCACAAACATTTTCCTGCACTTCAACATCCAATCAATGCGTGCAGGACTGGAGCAGACGAGGACGCAGGGGATTCCTTTTCATTACACTCTCGGTGGCCATTTTGGTCGCTGTCGCCGCCGTGCAGCTAGCCTGTGGAGGTTACAGCGCAGGCAGTTCCTCAAGGCCCAACCCCGCCCCGACGCCCGGGCCGGCAACCTTTCCAAGCTTTAGTCATGTGTTTCTCGTAGTCGAAGAGAATCACAGTTTCACCGACGTCATCGGGAACTCCTCGATGCCCTATTTGAATAGCCTGGCGTCGAAGTATGGACTGGCGAAGCAGTACTTCGCCAACGCGCATCCTTCGTTACCGAACTACCTAATGCTTACCACTGGGCAAATGGAGACCTTCGACGACAATTTCTCAGGGACCATCGGTGATGACAACGTGGTCCGCGAACTGGTGAGCGCCGGTAAGACCTGGAAGACTTACCAGGAATCGATTCCCTCTGCCGGATATCTGGGCGGCGATGCTTCCCCCTACGTCCGCCGCCATAATCCGTTCTCATTCCTTTCGGACGTGCAGAACAACACGTCTCAAGCTGCGAACATCGTGCCGTTCACGCAATTTTCCACCGACCTGGCAGGCAATTCGTTGCCAAACTTTTCATTCATTGTCCCCGACCTCAACAACGACGCGCACAATGGAACACTCGCGGCTGCCGATTCCTGGTTGCAGAGCAACATCGCCCCCGTCATCGCCAGTTCCACATTCCAGAACGGAGGCCTATTAATCATCATTTTCGACGAGGCCGAATTGACCGATCTCGATCATGGCGGAGGTCAGGTGGCCGCGGTAATCGTCAGCTCCAACAGCAAGACGAATTTCCAGTCCCAAACGGCCTATCAGCATCAGAGCACGTTGCGCCTGGTCCTTGAGGCGCTCGGCGTGAACAAGTTCCCCGGCGAGGCCGCGACCTCGCCAGCAATGGCCGAATTCTTCAACGGCCACTGATCTGAACCGGTTTGCAGTATTGTCCCCAAGGAAGAATGGGCGGTATCAGGGGAATTCGAGTACGGCGATTCGGACTCTACATAACCGGCAACGAAAAGTGGAACACCGATCCATGGCCTGTCTGGCTCGTAACCCCGATGTTGCCCCCGTGAAGTTCGACGATTGCTTTGGCAATGGGTAATCCCATGCCAGTACCCTGAATGAGCATGCGCTGCTCCCGCCCACGATAGAACTTCTCGAAGATCATCTCCTGTTCCATTCCGTCGATCCCCGGTCCATGATCGGCGACGCTCGTCACAACTTCACCTCCTTGCAACTCGGCAGTGATGTGAATGGGCGTGTCAGGCGGCGAGTATTTTGCGGCATTATCCACGAGATGAGTGACCACCTCTGTGATGCGGTCTAGGTCCATCCGCAACGACGGGAGGTTCGAGGCAATATGGATCTCGAGAGGATGGCACCGCAAGGCGGCTTGTAAGTTCTGCAGGGCGGCGTCCACGGCCTCCTGGATCTCGTGCGCTTCGAAGTGAAACTGGACCTGATGCGCATCCAGTTGCGCCACCTCGCCGGCTTCTCCCACCAACCGGTTCAAGCGGTCGCTCTCCTCGTTGATGACCTGGAGCAGGTCTTGCCGTTGAGGCTTGTCGAGCCGCGTCTCGGACAACAACGTCTCGGCGGAAGCTTTGATCGAGGTCAAGGGTGTCCGGAACTCGTGGGTGACCGAATCGAGCAGGACCGAGCGCAGCCTGTCGCTCTCGCGGGCAGCCTCACTTTTTGTGAGCTTCTCGACCGTACTAGCCCGTTCGATAGAAATCGCAACCAGACTGCTGATTGCTTCCAGGCTTTCGCGCGAGAGATCGCAGCCGGACACTGCGAGAGAGCCTATGGATCGCATTCCCATGCGCAATGGGACGTAGCAAATCCGATGCTCGCGGTCGAGTACCGGTTCCCCGCGATCGCTGATTGCCTTCAGTTGATGGAGCGGAAATCGTCTCCGGCTCGCGCCGTCGAAAAAGTATGCGTCCTGTCTTCCTTCGACAAAGATAGCGGCTCCGCTGACCCCAAACGAGTCCACAATGCTTTTGGGTATGAGGTTCAGTAATTCAAACGCGTTTTCAGTTAACCATAGTTGTTGGCTCAGGGCGTATAGTCTCTCGAATTCGCGTCGTCGCTCTTCCGCCGAGAGCGCGCTGCGCCGGGCGCGTTCGGAAAGCTGGCTTCCGACCACCGCCGTCACGAGAAAGGTCAGTAGAGCGATCCAGTTCTGAAGATCTGCAATGATGAAGCGGAACAATGGCGGCAAGAAAAAATAGTTGTAAGCCACGCTCGCCAGGATGGCGGTGAAGGTCGCGTTCCGTAAACCCCAATTCGCGGAGATGAACAGCACCGCCAATAAAAAGCCGAATCCGACGGTCGCGTAATTGACATGGAGCCAGCGGAAGCAGACAAATGTAATGGCTGCCACAATGATGCCGGAAACGGCAAAGCGTACGATCGGATTTTCCAGTGGCCGCTTCACAGTTCGGTATTCTAGTTAAGTTCGAGCGAGAACCGACGGTCGAGGATAATACATAACATGGCGAAGACCCCGGAGCAGTGGCTGGAGGAGATCGTCCCCCAGAAAAAGCAGGCCATCTTCAAGCTCTTCCTGGGCTACGCGCCAGGGGTCGGGAAGACCTTCAACATGCTGAGTGAAGGCATTCGCCGCCACAGCCGCGGCGAGGACGTCGTTATCGGGGTGGTGGAAACACATGGGCGGGCGGGCATCGCGGATCTGGCGTCCAAGCTGGAAACCGTGCCTCGCCGCCAGGTCGACTATAAAGGGACACCATTCGACGAGATGGATCTGGAAGCGATTCTCGCCAGAAAGCCGCAGATTGTGCTGGTTGATGAATTAGCCCACACCAACATCGAAGGGAGCAAACATCCCAAACGTTATCAGGACGTGATGGATCTGCTGGACGCCAACATCGACGTTCTATCGACCATGAATGTCCAGCACATCGAAAGCCTGATGCCGACGGTAATGAATATCACCGGTATTCAGGTTCGGGAAACAGTGCCCGACTGGGTAATGCAGAGGGTGAATGAAATCGTGCTCGCCGATCTGACTCCCGAGGCCCTGCAAACCCGGATGCGCCGAGGCGATATCTATCCCATGTTGGAGAGAGCTGAGCGAGCGCTCGGCAATTTCTTCAAGCCTGCCAACCTGATCGCCCTGCGCGAACTGGCGCTACAACAAGTTACAACCGCGGTTGACCGGAGCCTGGAATCGCATCTTGAAAAAGAAGGATTGGGTAAGAACCTCGCCTTACGCGAACGCATTGCCGTGTGCGTGAGTTCCAGTCCTGCCGCTCAATACCTGGTAGCCCGTGCCGCAAGAATGGCGCACCGCATCGATGCGGAACTTTTTGTGATTTACATTGACATCGGCGTCGACGCAGCTCCCGAGGACCAGCGCACGCTGGCGCAGAACTTGCGATTTGCCGAAAATCTCGGCGCAAAGCTGGTGCGGAGTCAAGGCAAGAACGTCGCCGAGGTCGTGGCCCAGATCGTTCGTGAAAAGCACATCACGCAAGTTGTCTTTGGCAGGTCGGCCCAGAGCGGCTGGAGGCGATACTTTTACCTTTCGGCGATCCACAAGTTTCTGCGCGACGCACCCCCCGTGGACGTCCACATCGTCACCCAGGAAATGAGGTGAGCCCTGTAATGTCGAATCCGGACGGGAAACAAAACATACTCGTGGTGGATGATGAACCGCAGATCACGCGCGTGCTCAAAACTACACTCTCAAGTCAAGGCTACGGCATACGAACCGCATCGGATGGAGAAGAAGCGCTTCACGCTATGAGCGAGTGGCCGCCGGATTTGATCGTTACTGACCTCCGCATGCCAAACATGGATGGGCTGGAGTTATGCCGAGAGGTTCGCAAAACGTCACGAGTTCCGATCATCGTGCTATCTGTAAAAGGCGAGGACTCGATCAAGGTCCAAGCTTTGGATGCTGGGGCAGATGATTATGTGACCAAACCATTCAGCATGACTGAATTGACCGCCAGAATACGGGCGGCACTGCGCCGCGCATCCGTCCCGGATCAACCTCGGGTTCCCTTGATTGAGCTTGGCGATTTTCGGATCGATGTTCCTGGCCGAACAGTTCGTGTGAAAACCCGTGACGTTCATTTAACCCCGAAGGAATTTGATCTCCTGGTCTACTTAGCCAGACATGCAGGGAGGGTGCTCACCCATCGAACACTGCTGGCGGCAGTGTGGGGACCGAACAGCGTTGAACAGCCCGAATACCTGCGAGTTTTCGTCGGTCAGCTAAGAAAGAAACTTGAGGGGGATGCATTCTCAAAATATATCGTCACAGAGCCATGGGTAGGCTACCGGTTCGAGCCGGGCGACTGACTTGACCCTCGCCGCGATCGCCCAGCGCAAGTCACGCATCCTCCCTCGAAACTTCTGATTCATTTCAGCGTCCACTTCTGCTCGTAACAACTTCCGACCCGCTGGCAATAACTCAAAGATAAGGACTCCGTAAAAATCCTTTAGGAATTCTTTATGAACTTGTTATTCAGCCCTTATGCGGTCTCGTGTGGAATGAAACTCGTGGAACGAAGGGCAACACGCTTGGCTCTTCTAAAGCTCCCACCTTCCAATATCAGCGCTTCTTTGCGCGAGGAGACATATCTTTTGTTCGGGCCCAAAGCTTGACACCTGGTGATGCCTTCGGTGTTGGAGGCGCTAGTCCGAACCAGTCTCGGGGTGTCATCGAAGTGGGCTTCATGTTCTAAGGTTCAGGTATGCGTGCAACTTGGGGAGGAGAGATATGCAAGACATTCTTTGGATCCTGGTAACAGTTGCGTTCTTTGCCTTGTCGATCGCTTACGTCCGCTTCTGTGACCGTGTGAAGTAAGGAGAACGAATATGAGCGTGGAATCGATGATCATGCTGGCGGTCAGTGCGTTGACAACGATTTATCTCGTCTACGCACTGCTGCGGCCGGAGAAGTTCTGACATGACAATCAACGGCTGGCTACAAATCGGGTTCTTTCTCTTGCTTGTATTCCTCGTAACTAAGCCAATGGGCGTGTTCATGGCGCGTGTGTTCAACCGCGAGAAGACGTTCCTGGATCCTATACTGAGGCCCTTAGAGCGCCTCCTCTATCGTGTCACCGGGGTCGACGAAAATCACGAGATGCGATGGACGGAATACGCTATCGCGATGCTTCTGTTCAGTCTTGTTTCGATGATCGTCCTGTACCTGATGGAGCGGCTTCAGGGTTATCTGCCTTTCAATCCGCAGAAGCTAGGGGCCGTGACTCCCGCGCACCTCGCTTTCAACACGGCAGCTTCGTTCACCACGAACACGAATTGGCAGGCTTATTCGGGTGAGACCACGATGAGCTATTTCACCCAAATGGCCGGCCTCGCCTATCACAATTTTGTTTCAGCCGCCGTAGGCATCGCCCTCGCTATAGCTTTTATCCGCGGCATTGCCCGACGCCAGATGCAGACGATCGGCAATTTTTGGGTTGATCTGGTTCGTTCGTCGCTCTGGGTCCTTTTGCCATTCTGCGTTGTTGGCGCGCTGGTTCTTGTCTCACAAGGCGTTGTCCAGAACTTGAGACCTTACGACACCGCCAAGCTTGTGGAACCGATGCAGGTACAGAAGCTTGGCCCCGATGGAAAGTCCGTGGTCGATGCTCAAGGCAAGCCGGTTATGGACACGGTGACGGAGCAGACGATTGCCCAAGGACCAGTGGCCTCGCAGGAGATCATCAAGGAGTTTGGGACGAACGGTGGCGGCTTCTTCAATGCCAACAGCGCGCACCCGTTTGAGAATCCGACGCCGCTTACGAATCTCATCGAACTCGTAGCAATTTTTGCCATCGGTGGCGGGTTGACGTACACGCTTGGGCGAATGACCGGTTCGCAAGCGCATGGTTGGGCCGTGTGGGCGGCCATGGCGATCCTCTTTCTCGCTGGCGTGACCGTCGCGTATTGGGCGGAAGCGCGAGGTAACCCGCTACTCGCGGGAACCAACCAGCACGCGACTGCACTCCAGCCCGGCGGAAACATGGAGGGGAAAGAAGTCCGTTTCGGCATTGCCAATACCGCTCTCTGGGCGACTGTCACTACGGATGCCAGTTGCGGCGCAATCAATGGCTGGATTGACTCGTTTACTCCCTTGGGAGGCATGGTTGCGCTGGTCAACATCATGCTCAGCGAAGTAATTTTTGGCGGCGTGGGCGCGGGCATGTACGGCATGCTCATCTATATCGT
>QHVR01000110.1:0-1126 GCA_003223595.1 Acidobacteriota bacterium | reverse complement strand
AAGAAAATTGAAGCCTACGATGTGAAGATGGCGATGCTGGTTGTGCTGGTATTTCCGCTCGTCATCCTGGTCTTTACCGCGATTTCCGCTGTCAACGGCTTCGGGACATCCAGCATCGCGAATCCAGGCCCCCACGGGCTGAGTGAAATCCTTTACGCGTTCACATCCGGGGCCGGCAATAACGGCTCGGCGTTTGGCGGATTGACCGTAAACACTCCCTGGTACGACACGACCATTGGCTTGACCATGCTGGCCGGACGATTCCTGATGATCATTCCCATGCTGGCGATCGCTGGCAATCTGGCAGGTAAGAAGTACGTTCCTCCCTCATTGGGGACGTTCCCGGTGACTACTCCGTTGTTCACCGTGCTCGTGATCGGCGTGATTCTGATCGTGGGAGCACTGACCTTCTTCCCGGCGCTAAGCCTGGGCCCGATTCTTGAGCATCTGCTCATGCTCTCGGGCAAGACGTTCTAAAGGACTCCCTATGGCAACGACCAGTCAAATACCCGTGACGCCTTCGATAGCAACTGTCCGCTTGGGACACTCTCCAAACAAGCCGAGAAAAAAGGCAGTTTGGCAGTGGAACATCCGAAAGATGATGGGCAACCCTGTCATGTTCGTAGTCGAGATTGGCAGCGTGATTACCACCGTGCTGCTGTTGAAAGGCGCAGCCGGCTTCAAGTTCAACCTGCAGATCACGCTGTGGTTGTGGTTTACGGTCCTGTTCGCGAATTTTGCCGAAGCCATGGCCGAGGGCCGCGGCAAAGCCCAGGCGGACACGCTCCGCAAAGCCCGCTCCGAGACCATTGCCAACCGGATCGTCCCTAAGGATCAACGCGTGGAGCAGATCCCCAGTTCAAAGCTGAGAGCTGGCGACCTGGTGCTCGTCTCGGCGGGTGAATTCATCCCCTCGGACGGCGAAATTATTGGAGGCGTCGCATCCGTGGACGAATCGGCAATCACCGGCGAATCCGCTCCCGTGATTCGCGAAGCCGGCGGCGATCGCTCGGCGGTCACTGGCGGGACGCGCGTTTTGTCCGACCGGATCAAAGTGAAGATCACGTCCAACCCGGGTGAAACCTTCATGGATCGCATGATCGCCCTGGTTGAAGGCGCGGAGCGG
>QHVR01000817.1 GCA_003223595.1 Acidobacteriota bacterium | reverse complement strand
TCAGCAGAAACAGCAGGACCGCGACAAAACGAGCTTGGCTCTCTCGATTCATGGGCTTCACGACAGGCCCCGAGCCCCCCAAGGGTGGCCCAGGAGAGGTGGTGGAGGCCTCTAACCGATCATGAATGAGCAACTTCGCTGCCACGTGGTGTCCCGAGTTGGAAGCGGTAAGTACCGCTGGGAAAATAACTTCCAGAATTATAGATGCATTTTCGAACGCCAGCTATGTCTTTTAGAAGTGTTTCTGTGGGATTTAATATTGATGTGCTTATGTAAGGACAGCTGCCTTCGGCTGTCCAGCGGAGCGAAGCTCCGCTGGCTCTCTGCGCGTGGCTTACCCGGCCTTCCGATCCCCGCTGGGAATCTCCGTCGGCTCCTCGTCCCATTCAAAAGACAATGCCCGCGCCGTAGTCTCGATCGGCTCCAGCGCCGGGATATCCTCCGCCACCGATGCGCCCAGCTCCGCAAATTTCCGGGCCGACACCAGCACCCGGTTTTCCAGCGATCCCACGGCTTGGTTATAAGCCTCCACCGCGCGATCCAAATTGGTTCCGACGGCAGTAATATGAGCCGCCAGCTTCCGCAGCCGCTCATGCAGTTCTTTACCCAGGATGCTGATCTCGTGGGCATTGCGCGCCAGCTTCTCCTGGTTCCATCCGTAAGCCACAGCTTTCAGAAGAGCGATCAACGTAGTTGGCGATGCAGGGATTACCCGCTGGAGCACACCTTGCTCGATCAGCCCGGGATCCTGTTCAAGCGCCGCGCTGAAAAATGTCTCCCCCGGCAGAAACATGACCACGAATTCCGGGGTTGCTTCGAACTGCTCCCAGTAACTTTTCCCGCTGAGAGTCTTCATGTGATCCCGAACCTGCCGGGCATGGTTTGCCAAGCATGTCCGGCGGGTGTCTTCGTCCGTGGTCTCGAAAGCTTCAAGGAATGCTTGAAGGGGAGTCTTGGCGTCGACCACAAGCAACTTCACGACCAGGTCTGGACGCAGTCTCCCGCTTTCACTCTGAATGGTTTCCTGCTCGGCGAAGTCGCAGTAAGAGAGCATGCCGGCAATCTCCACGACGCGGCGCAACTGGATTTCTCCCCAGCGCCCTCGCACATTCGGTGTGCGTAAAGCGCGCACCAGATTCCCCGTTTCCGACTGCAACTCCTTTTGCGTCGTAATCAAGGATTGCACTTGCGCCTTGAGATCTCCGTAGGCCGCGCCCCGGGCAACTTCCATTTGCTGAATCTGAGCATCCACTTTGGAGAGCGATTCCCGCACCGGCGCGACCAGGTCTGCCACCGCTTTTTGCCGCGTCTCCAGATCACCCTTGGCATCATTTTGGAATCGCTTCAGAGTTTCCTGTGCAATTTGGAGAAAAGAAGAGTTGTTGCTTTT
>QHVR01000531.1 GCA_003223595.1 Acidobacteriota bacterium | reverse complement strand
TCGATATCGACATCCTGCTGTTCGGAGACGATGTCGTGAATACGCCGGAGCTGACCATTCCTCATCCCGCTATGGCACGAAGACGCTTTGCGCTGGAGCCTTTGGCAGAGATCGCGCCCGAGCTGAGGCATCCTGTAGCAGGCAAGACAGTCCGGGAGCTCTTGGCAGAACTTCCTCCGGGGCAGACGGTAAAAAGAAGATAGCTGACGCCGAATTCGGCCGATCAATTGTCGTTTGTAATCCGTGTGAATCTGTGAAATCCGTGGCCGATTCTCAGGGCAGAATGATCCGGCTTCCGGCTTCTTGCGGCGCGAGCACTGGCGATTCCTTCTCCGGAAACTGCGCGAAAACAAATTCGACGAAGGCCCGAGACTTCGGACGCCCCGAGGTCCGGCCCTGCGCCAGTCGCACCAAGAAAACCAAGCCATTCAACACCTCGGAATCGCGCAGGCTCGAGTAGCCAACGTGCTTCTGCTCCGCCTCGCGATACTCGCGCACCATAGTTTCCACTTCGTTGGCGGCCCGTCGCTGCGAATCGCTGGTCAGCGGCTGCTCGTAATGGAGCCCCGAGTTCACCCGCCGCTCGTAGCTCTTCGCCAGCACCGTGAGCGCCGCGATGAGATCCTGATCATGGAGGCTGCGGTCGGCGCGAGCTGCTTTCGCCAAGGCGTATGTAAGCCCCATTAACAGGTGCTCGTGCTGGTACATGAACTGGTCTGAAATTTCAATTTGCAGGAACAACGCCGCGGGATCGATCTGGTCCGCGGAACGCGGCTTCTCGTGCTCGCGCGCCTGGATGAGATAAGGGCAGTCATGCGGGCATTCGAGCGTCACCTCGCGCTGCTCACCGCAGCACTGCGGGCAAATGCGGCCATGCACGGCCGGGCAAAACCGCTTCTCCTTGCGAACTTCACAAATAACGCAGCTCAAATGGACTCCTGCAATCCATTATGTCATCCGGCGGGATACTCCTTCACCTGCATGGGCAGGTTCCCCACTGAGGGCCGCCCGCCGCTAAGCCCCGTAAAATGCCCATTATGGAACCTCGGCTAGCGTGAACGCCTGTAAACATGGGCTCTGGCGCATGTACGAATTAGAAAACCCCCGTAAAATAAGGTGTTTTCCACAGCCCTGCGGGTATAAGATACCCGCGCTGGCATTAAACCGATTTTAAGGAGGAAGAATGGCTTCAGGTCTGACCAAAACCCAATTGATTCGGCAACTCGCGGAGAAGAACGAGATTCCGAACAAAACCGCGGCGGCGTTTCTCGAGAGTCTCGCAGACACCGCTATCAAAGAAACCAAGAAGAACGGCATCTTTGTGGTGCCCGGCCTCGGCCGCCTGGTGAAGGCGCACCGCAAAGCCCGCGTGGGCCGCAATCCCCAGACTGGCGAACCGATCCAGATCAAGGCGAAGACGGTAGTGAAGTTCCGCGTCGCCAAGGCTGCCAAGGACGCGATCGCCCCCAAGAAGTAGTTCCTGATTTCCTTTATATTTGAAGGCCGGCTCAAAAGCCGGCCTTTGATTTTTCGCCTTGCGAACACCATGCTGAACTGGATCGTTATCGGAGTTGGGGACATCACGATTCGCCGCGTGATTCCAGCGATTGAAGCGGAACCTCGAAGCGCGCTCTATGGAATCGTGACCCGCGACCCGTCGAAAGCGGCGCAATATGGCGTCCGCACCTGGGGGAGCTTAGAGCAAGCCCTCAAGGATCCCGCAGTGGACGCGGTGTACGTAGCCACACCGGTTTTCCTGCACGCGCCGCAAACCATTCAGTCGCTGCGCGCCGGCAAGCATGTCATCTGCGAAAAACCGATGGCGATGAATGAGCCCGAAGCTCGCAGCATGGTTCAGGCTGCGGAACAGAGCGGGCGGCTTTTGGGAGTCGCCTACTACCGCCGCTGCTATCCCAAGGTGCAGCGCGCGAGGCAGCTCTTGGAACAGGGCGCGATCGGCAAGCCCGTGGTCGCCGAACTTACCAACCACATGTGGTTCGACGGCAGCGGCAGCCGCAGTTGGCTGGTTGACCCTGCTAAAGCCGGAGGCGGTCCGCTCTTCGACATCGCTTCCCACCGCATCGACGTATTGAATTTCTGGTTCGGAAAGCCGCTGCGAGTTACAGCTCAGTTGTCGAACGTAGTCCATCACTATCCAGTCGAGGATAACGCGACAGTGATGATCGAATATGAAGGCGGCGTACGGGGCATCGTGGACGTCCGCTGGCATTCGAAGATCATCCGCGACGAATGCCGCATTCGCGGCACCGACGGCGAAATTGAGATGTCTCCCCTGAACGGCCCGGATCTGCTCTCGCCCGGTGGGCAGGAGAATCTACCCGCGCATCCCAACCTGCACTATCCAATGATCGAGAACTTCGTAGACGCCGTAGAAGGTAAAAACGAACTTCAAGCCAGTGGCTCGTCATCCTACTGGACAGACTGGGTAACCGAGCGGGCAGTTCGTGCTGCCAGACTCACGTAAGACAGGCTGTCCGCGAAGCGAGCGCCCGCCCAGAGACTCTCGACGAATTGCAAGCCTTTCCCTCAATAAGAAATATCTCTGGTGCAATCACTCACGACACATATAACGCCGCCCCTGATAAAGCCCACAGCCGATAAAATGTCATTGGATGAATGCCGTGGCGATCAAGAAGGGTCAGACGAGAGAGCGGGCACCCGACTGCAAAGAAATGGGTACTCTTCGCTGCGACAGCTGTGGTGAGGAGTTCATTGTCTTTCACCATCCCGCATCCGTGGACAAGGCGGCCGCCGAGCGGCAAGCGCTCTGGCTGGACAAGGTCCTGGCCGAAGAGCACGAACGAGCCCGGAAACATCCAGATCGCATTCAACTGCCCGACTAATCAATTTGCCCTTAGAACCAGTCGCTCCGGTAAGCCACCCACCACGCCACAAAGAGAATCGGAATGGTTGCGCCACAAGCCCACCAAAATGGAAGGAGAAAATCCGCCACTAGCCCCAGAGCCGCGAATACCGCCCAGAATATCTTTCTCTCCATCGATGCAAAATTGTACGCCGGGTAAGATTGCCAGCCCGTATCTTGATTGGGTCAGCACATGTATGGCGGACGAACGCTAAATCCGCACATGAGCTGCCAGGTTCTAGCGCCAGGCGACTACAGTCGCAGCCCAGTTTGCGCTAAGCTTTCCTGTTCGCGTCATACGTAACCTTCTTTCGCGGTGATCAATATGTCCAAATCCACCAGACGCCAGTTCATCCTCCGCAGTGCGACTCAGGCGGCGAGCATCAGCTTCGTATTAAACGGCAAGCGAATCACTTTTCCTTCCTCGCTGCTGCCCAAGGCCGCAGGCCCGAATGACCGTGTGAACCTCGGGTTCATTGGCTTCGGCATTCGCGGAAACATTCTGCTCGAGGCCGCCAAAGAAACCCAGCAGGCCAACCTGTTGGAAGTCTGCGATTGCTACCAGGGACACCTCGAACGCGCCAAGGAGCGCACGGAAGGTAAGATCGCGACGAATTTTGCGCAGTATAAGAAACTCCTGGACCGGAACGACATCGATGCCGTTGTTGTGGCGACGCCCGATCATTGGCATAAGCGCATAGTGCTCGACGCGCTGAGCGCGGGCAAGGACGTCTACATCGAAAAGCCAATGACCTACAGAATTGAAGATGGCCCGGCCATGATCGACGGGGCCCGCGAACACAGCCGCATCGTGCAGGTGGGCAGCCAGTGGGTGTCTTCCGAGCAGAACAAAAGAGCGCGGGAAATCGTGACCTCGGGTAAACTCGGCAAGGTCACCAAAGTGACCGCGTCCTACAACCGGAACAGCTCGACGGGCTCCTGGAACTATCCCATCCCTGCGGACCTGCAGGATGGCGTCAATTTCAATTGGCAGGAATGGCTCGGTCCCGCGCCAGCCGTTCCCTACAATCCCGAGCGCGTGTTTCGCTATCGCAAGTATTGGGACTATTCCGGCGGAATCTCCACCGACCTCTTCGTCCACCTCATTACTTCCATTCACTTCATCATGGACGCACAGCTGCCGAAAAGTGTAGCCGCGAATGGCGGAATCCTCCACCGGCACGACGGCCGGGAAGTACCCGACACCCTCGACGCCCTGTTCGACTACGGCAGCTTCTGTGTGAACATGGCCGGCACATTCAACAGCGCCAGCACATCCGGTCAGGGAATCCAGTTCTTGGGAACGGAAGGTTCACTTTCGCTTCTTCTTGGCGCAGGCATGGTCCAGCAGCCAGAGTACAAACGCGAAGGCTACGAATACTCCATCGACAGCTGGCCAAAAGCAATGCAGGAAGCCTTCCTGAATCAAGACAACCACCGTGCGGAATCACAGGGAGGGACCAAGCCAGCGCCAGTGAATCTGGATTTTCCAGACAAGCCGGACGCGACTGTTCTGCATCTAGCGAACTTCATCAATGCGGTTCGCACCCGCCAGCCAAGCTACGAGACCGCCGAAGTCGGACACCATGCCGCCGCAGCCGGACACATGGTGAACCTCTCCTATCGCAGTGGCAAAAGAATGCTATGGGACGCCGCCAAGGGCACCGCTTCGGAAGGCTAGTTCCGATGAATGGCGAGAGCAGCGGGGGTTGTAAGTGATGTCGTGATTTTTCAGCACGTGCCCAGCCTCTGAATCTGCATCAAACATCCGAAATGTCATCCCGCCGCGTTGCTGCTATGGCTCTAGCGCTATATTTCACGGCTGTCGCGGTCGGGTGTAGCTCGCACCACAAGCAAACGCTCGCTGTGAACCCACCCGCATTTGCCGAGAAAGGTTATGTGCCGGGCGTTTCAGATTTCGGCAGGATTAACGACTTCCTGTATCGTGGCGCGCAACCAAAGGATGAGGGCGTGGAGCAGCTCAAGAAGCTGGGTATCGATACCATTATCGATCTGCGCGGCGAATTGCAATCCCTGGGCATGCGTTTTATCAATCTGCCCGGATCTGGGTGGGCTACACCCAAAGATGAAGAAATCGCTAAATTCTTCTCGCTCGTTCGTGAGCGGCCCAGGAGGAAAATCTTCATCCACTGCTGGCTGGGCGGCGACCGCAGCGGCATGTTCATCGCCGCTTACCGCATCGCATTCGAGGGCTGGTCGCCTCAACACGCCATCCAGGAAATGCGCTCATTCCATTACTTACACTTTTGGCATCCCAATATGGCTCGCTGGGTAGAGCGATTCCCAGACCTCTTGGCTCAATCTCCCCAGCTCGCACCCTTTCGCCGAATGAGTACTCAGCCATAACATCTTTCGAATCGCAACATGGCTGAGTCCAGGGAGCAGAACTGCGTCATACCCGACTACTTTGCGTACTCATTCTTCACCACCTCGCCGCCCTTCATGACGAACTTCACTCGCTGAAGCGTTGTGATGTCCTTCAGCGGATCGCCATCGACCGCAACGATATCCGCCCAGGCCCCTGCCTCCAACGTCCCCACTTTGCCCGCCCAGCCCAGCAAATCTGCCGCATTCAGTGTTCCGGCCTGAATGGATTGCAGCGGCGTCAGGCCCAGTTTCACCATCGTCTCAAATTCGTGGCCGTTTAGCCCGTGCGGATAGACAGCAGCGTCGGTGCCCAACGCGACTTTCACTCCCGCCGCAAAGGCGTGGGCAATATTCTTGCGCGCCGCCGGAATAACTTCCTTCGCCTTGGCCAGCAGCGGCGCAGGCAGGTGCGTCAACCCGACATTGTCGATCATCCAGTCGCCCAGATACAGCGTGGGAACCAGATATGTGCCATGTTCTTTCATCGCAGCGATCCCGGCATCATCGATGTAAGACCCATGCTCGAC
>QHVR01000109.1 GCA_003223595.1 Acidobacteriota bacterium | reverse complement strand
TTTGGGCTTGGTGCCCGCTGGTCCGGAAAACTTACTTGGGTTGCTGCTGCGTATCCGAGCTCATGGGCGCTCCGCTATTCGAGGAGAGCTGTTCGAGATCGTTCTTCAGCAGGCTGACTTCAACGCGGCCGCCAGACAGGCGCTTGGTCTTCGCGTTCTCATCGGTGGAAGGAACGGGCGCATTGCCCATGCCGACGAGGTAGATGCGATAGACCGGGATCTCATGATTGAGCACCAGGTAACGCACTACGGACTCGGCCATCTTCTGTGAAGTCGTGATGGCGGTCTGGCCCTTGCCGGACGAGAAGCCCTGGACTTCGATGATGTAGCCACGCTGTCCCTTTACGCTGCCGGCCATCTGGTCAAGAGCGTTTTTGGCGTTCTTGCTCAGCATGGTCTGCCCAGCGCGGAAGCGGATTTCGGTCTGGTTTGACGCCTTGTACTGGTCGATGTTGCTAACCACGTTCTCGACGGTCTGTACGCGGGTCGTCACCTGCTGCGCGGAATTCTGCGCCTGGGTGGCTTTGTTGCCGGCGTCTACGGCGTGCTGGTCAGCTTCGTTCGCCTTGTCCGAAGCCAGCTTGATGCCGGCGGTCGCGCGCGAATCGACGTCCTTGATCTGCTTGCTGTTCTGCGAAGTCAGCTCATCGAGCTCATTGACGCGGTCCCGGATGGGCTCGGTCTGCCGCTTTACGTAGTTCTTGCGGGCGAAAGGATTGATGCGTCCCCAGAAGCCTTCACGGGACGGAGCGGCCAGAGGAGCTTTGCCGGTGGCGTTGCCGCCGCTGTTGTCGGTCGACTGCGTCTGCTGCGTGTTGGCAGGCTGGCTCTGGTCCTGGGCGGTCTGCGCTAGGGCCGGCAGAGCGAGCACTGCGGCCAGAGGCAGGGCAATGACGAGACGGTGGTTCATGATGACTTCCTCCAAGTTGGGGGGAGCGTTGGCGCTCCACTCCGGCACGCCTTGGCGTGCTTGAATTGTGATATGCGTCCCTTGAACAGTAAAGAAAGCTGAGCAGATTCGCTAAGCTGGCCCACGGTGACGCTACGCGGAGCCTTTGAAATCTCGGCGCCAGAATCATGCGCCGCCATTCTCTATTACATGTGGGATGCCAAATCGACCCTCGAGGTTGAACGGCTAAGCACTTGGAAACTATGCCTATTATAGCGTCCATATTGCGGTAAAGTCAGGCCTGCCAGCGCCCGGCAGGGTAATTTTGGCAAACCTGATATAAAAACTGCGTGGAAATTGAACGGCTTCAATCACCGCCACCGCTCGACTGCTTCACATCAAGTGAAAAGAACTGCACAAAGAAAGGAATTCTGCCAATGGGTGTTCTGCGAAGGGTAACTGAGATTGGGTTACTAGGGCTGGTGGTTTTCGCTAACGGTGGTCTGACCTTTGGGGGTGAGCCGGCGCTACCTTCCTCGCGAATTTCCGCAGCCCACAAACAGCAGTATGCCGACTTGGCCGTTACCTGGATGCAGGACTACCTGCGTATCGACACGACCAATCCGCCCGGAAATGAGATGAAGGCGATTTCGTTCTTCAAGAGAATTCTCGATCAGGAGGGGATCGAAAACCGCGTCTTCGACTATGCGCCCGGTCGCGGAGATTTTTGGGCGCGCCTTCCGCATACCACCCCCGAGGCCAAGCGCCCAATCGTCCTGCTCAACCACATGGACGTAGTCACCAGCGATCCAGCGCACTGGAAAGTGCCTCCTTTCAGTGGAGACATCAAAGACGGGTACATCTGGGGACGCGGAGCGCAGGACATGAAGGACGAAGGCCTCGCCCAACTCGTCGCCATGGTGATGCTAAAGCGGGAGAAAGTTTCCCTGGACCGGGACGTCATCTTTCTGGCCGTCTCCGACGAAGAGGCGGAGGGTACCGGAACGGATTGGTTCATCGCCCATCAGCGGGATTTGCTGGAAAATGCCGAGTTCCTGATCAACGAGGGCGGAGAGAATCTGCTGGAGAATGGGAAGGTGAAATACGTCGGAGTTGACGTTGGCGAGAAAACTACATATTGGCTGAAGGTGACAGCGCATGGCAGGCCGGGACATGGCTCCAGGCCGAATCCGGATTCGGCCCCCAACCGGCTCGTACATGCGCTCGACAAGATCATCGCCTACAAGACGCCTCTCCGGGTATTGCCGGTCGTGGATGAGTTCCTGAAGGATATGGCGCCCTATGAAACGCCCGATCGCGCCGCCTACTACCGGGATGTGAACAAGGCAATTCAGGAGAAGAAGTTTCAGGACGAAGTCGAGCGGGATGAATCCTTAAACTTTTTGCTCCGGGACACGATTTCGCTGACCATGCTCGGCGGGTCGCAGCAGACCAACGTGATTCCACCCGATGCCTGGGCGAATCTGGATGTGCGGATCCTGCCAGGCGGCGATCCTAAGCCCCTAGCCGAGGATTTGCGGCGACTGGTGAATGATCCGAACGTCACCATCGAGCCCATCAACACGGAATTCCGTGTGGCAAATTACTCGGGCACCGACAATCCGATGTACGGCGCGATCAAGACGGTTTCGGCTAAATATTTTCCGGGCACACCTGTCGTGCCGCACATCACCAGCGGCTATACCGAAAACCAGCGCTACCGCCCTCTCGGCATTGTGGCCTACGGATTTAGTCCCTATACCGCGACTGAGGAGGAGGGGCACACCGAGCACGGAAACGATGAGCGGATCAGGGTAGAAGAAGTTCGCCGAGGCCCGCAGATCCTCTTCGACGTAGTGGCAGGAGTGGCCGGCCACTGAGTTCTTGGGACAAGCCATGTAGACAGCCTTTCACGCTGTCGAGTCGAGCGCAGCCCGACAGGCTTTTCCGGACGTGGCGCGGTCCTGCAAGTCCCGCTATCCGCAATATTTTTCGTGCTGTTCGAAGATAAACGGATCCGTCATTCCCGCAATGTAATCGCAAATCACCCGCGCCAGCGACTCTTCCTCCGCCTTTTCCCTGTAGCTCCGGGGCAGCGATTCAGGATGCGTCATCCAGAACGTAAACAGATCGCGGATAATCCGCTCGGCATCATCCTTCTCGTCGGCCAGCGACGGGCTGAAATATAGATTCTCGTACAAGAATTCCTTATTCCGCCGCCGTTCGGCTTCGACCTCCGGGCTGAAGCCCGCCAGTCGCTCGGGATGGCTGCGGACCTCATCAACGCTCTGCACGCGGGCCCCGGTTACGCGCCGCTGCGTATTCCGGATCAGATCGTCGACAAACAAGTTCAGCACGCGCTTGAGGGTCTCGTTGAATTTCAGCTTGTCCGGCGCATCGGGATAGGTCTGTGCCACTTCCCCAAAAAAGCGTTCGAAGAGGGGAACGCCTTCACGGATCTGCTCCAGCGAGAGCAGGTGAGCTTCGTACCCGTCATCGAGGTCGGCGGTGTTGTAGGCGATTTCATCCGTCAGATCGATCAACTGCGCTTCCAGCGGGGGGCGCTGGTTCAGCAGGTACTCTGCTAATTCCGGATGCTCTTTTTCATCGTAGTCGCGCGAGTGCTTGATGATCCCTTCCCGCACTTCAAAGGTCAGATTCAAACCGCGAAAGGCGGCGTAGCGCTGCTCGAAATCTTCCACGATCCGCAGTGCGTGCAAATTGTGGTCGAAGAAGAGGCCGTGCTCGCGCATGGCGGCATCCAGAGCCTTTTCCCCAGCGTGGCCGAAGGGCGGGTGCCCAATGTCGTGCACCAGGGCAAGAGCTTCCGCCAGATCGACATTGAGGTCAAGGGCTCCCGCGATGGTGCGCGAGACCTGGGAGACTTCGAGCGTATGCGTCAGGCGATTGCGGAAATGATCGGAGTAGCGGCGCGTGAACACCTGCGTCTTCGCTTCCAGGCGCCGGAAAGCTCGGGCGTGAATGACGCGGTCGCGGTCACGTTGAAAGTCATTACGGTAGGGATGGCGGGCTTCTGGGAACCGGCGTCCGCGGGACTGAGTGACGTGCACCGCGTAGGCGGCGAGCATGGAAAAAGAATAGAAGAAAACAAAGGAATTTGGTAATTGGGAAATTTAGTAGTTTTGTAATTGAAAATCGGCTTCTCGGTTTCAATTACTCAATTACTAGATTTCCCAATTACCAAATTATCAGATTACTAATTCCTGATTACTGCTGTTGCTTGCTGCTGGAATCTTCCTTCGCCAGCTTCACTTTGGCGGCATCGAGCTTTTGCTGGACTTTGGCGAAGGCTTCGCTGTCCTGCTCTGCGGGAACGGTTCTGTTCCACTCCTGGACTGCGCGGTCCCAGTGGGCGGCCGCGAGTTTCAGGCGTCCCGTCTTCTGGTAGAGATCGCCCAAGTGCTCTTGCACGGTCGGGTCCGAGCCCATATGCGAGGCCGCTTTGTTGAGGTTGTCTTCCGCGAGATCATACTTTCCGAGCTTGAAATATGCCCAGCCTACGGAATCCAGGTACGCTGGATTGTTCGGCTCAAACGTGAGCGCCTGTTTAATCAGGTTGAGCGACTCTTCCAGCTTCACGCCGCGATCGGCGTTCATGTAGCCCAGGTAATTCAGGGTGGCAGCAGCCTGCGGATCGGTCGGCGGAGTCATGGACAGCACTTTCTTGAATTCGACTTCAGCCGCGTCAAAGTTCTTTTGACGCTGGTAAAGGTCGCCGCGCAGGAACAGCACGTACGCCTTGTCATCGGCCTTAGTGGAGACCTCTTCCGCCTTAGCTAAAGCCTGCAGCGCATCATTCCACTGTTTGGCACGGGTATAGACGATTCCCAGGCGGACATAGACGTCGCGATCCTCCGCACCGCCCTTCAGCATCGAGCGCATATCCGCTACCGCTTGATCGAGCTGTCCGGTATCGGCCAGTTGAGCATCGAGCACCATGCGCAGGTCGCGGTCGTTTGGTAACTTCTGTATCGCTTCCTTGGCAGCCGCCGTGGCTTGCGGCCACTGCTTGGCGTCGCGATACGTGTCGATGATTTCCTGATAGCCACTGCGCGCATTTTCATCGCCCAGGGTCAGCATCTTGCGGAAGGTTTCGACGGCTGCGGTGTAGTTTTCCTGCTCCCGGTAGATCATGCCCAGGCGCTCGACGAAGATCGCGCGATTGTTGCGGTCGGCCTGGCTGGTGCCGGTTTCGCTCTTCTCTGTTTTCTTGATCAGATCCTGCAGAATCTTGGCGGCCTCATCGTAACGTCCCTGCGCCTGGTAAACGGCAGCTATGCTGTAGGGGACGTCCATGGTGTCAGGAACGAGCGTTTCCGCCCGCTTCAGATTCTCCAGCGCCTGGTCATACTTGCCCTGCCGGCGGTAGATATCGGCCATGCGCACGTACGTCTGCGCGTCTTCCGGGTTGGAATCTGCGATGACTTTATATTGCTCGAGCGCGGCCTCGAGCTGGCCATCGTTCATTTCATTCTCTGCCAGCCCTCGGATCGCATCCAGATTGTCGCGATCGAGCACGATGGCGTGTTTATAAGCGTCGATGGCGTTCTTGTAGTCCTTGCGCTGCTCGTAGGCGGCGCCCAGAGCAGAGTAGAGCTTTGCCGAACGTGCCGAGTCCGGAATCGAACTCAGGACTTTAAGTGCGTGTGCCGTGTCGCCTTCGTCGGTGTACAGCATGGCCAGCGTGGTGACGGCTTCTTCTGAATTGGGATCCAGCTTGATCGCGGTCTGCAGCTCACCTTCCGCTTTTTGCAGATCGTTGTTCAAACGATACAGGCGGCCGAGCAACAGATGATCGTCTACACTTGTGGGATCAAGCTTGGTGATCTGTTCATACTGGTCGATGGCCAGCTTAAGAATGTTGTCTGAGCCAGAGCCGCCCGGCATATCTCCCAAAGAACGCAGATAAATGCGGCCCAGAAGCTTATGCGCCTCCAGGTTCTTGGGATCGCGCTTGATAATGTCCTGCGCTTCGCGAACGGCGTCGGCGATCCGCCCGGTTTTAACGTAGAGTTCTGCCAGTGCCGAGGTTAAAAATTCAGAGGACGGATCGGCCTCAATGGCCTGGCGGTATTCTTCCGTGGCTTTCGCGGCCAGGTCGCTGCGGCCGTAAGCTGTGACCATCTCTTCGTACATGTGCGCCAGGGTGTAGTGATAATAGGCAGAAGCTTTATCGACCTTATGCTGCACGGGCTGCGTGGGCTGCGCCGGCTTGGGCTCCGGGCTGGCTTCCGAACGCTGGCTGGTTTGGGCGACAGCGACCGAAGCCACTGCAATCATCATCAAAGAGAGCCGAAAAAATCTGTTCATTCTGAACCTGACTGCGCAGGCAGCGCTATTCCGTAACCTCAACTTGTTTGGATGCAAAGCCGTCGAAGACGAGGTGCATTTATTCTATCGTGAAGGCCGGGTCCGACGCGAAAAAACCAAGGTCACCAGAAGGTCAGGGACTGGTGGAACGCCAACATGTAGCACAGCATGTTGGGAGAGCCGCCCTCGGCCATTCCTAGATAATTCCTAGTGCCGGAAGTGCCGCACTCCGGTAAAAATCATCGCCAGTCCTAGCCGGTCGACGGCTTCGATGACCTCGGGATCCCGCTGCGAGCCCCCGGGTTGGATAATGGCGGTTGCCCCAGCCTTGGCGATCTCTTCCACGCCGTCCGGGAACGGAAAGAATGCATCAGAGGCGGCGACCGTGCCCTTGAGCGGGAGCTGCGCTTTCATCGCCCCGATTTTCGCGGAATCCACACGCGACATCTGTCCCGCCCCGACCCCAACGGTTTGTCCATCACGCGCATAGACGATGGCGTTGGATTTTACGTGCTTACAGACTTTCCAGGCGAACAGTAGCGCTCGCGTTTCTTCCGGAGTGGGCGCGCGCTTGCTGACCACTCTTAGATCGGCATCACCCAGAGGGCGGTTGTCCACATCCTGCACCAGCATGCCTCCGGAGACATTCTTCAATACCCATTTCTGGTTGGCCGGTTTCACCTCCACCAGCCTCAGCTGCTTCTTGGAGGCGAACTTTGCTTTGGCGGCTTCATCGAACCCGGGGGCGGCGATCACCTCCAGGAACAGCTTGTGCATCTCTTCGGCGGCTTCGAGGTCGACGGGCCGGTTCACTCCAATGACGCCTCCAAAAGCCGAAACGGGATCACATTCTAACGCGCGTTTGTAGGCTTGCGCGAGAGTCTTGCCAGTTGCCGTGCCGCAAGGGTTGGTGTGTTTGATGATGGCGCACACCGGTTCCTCGAATTCCTGGGCGAGATCCCAGGCGGCCTGCAGATCGACGATGTTGTTATACGAAAGCTCTTTGCCCTGCACTTGATGCGCATTGGCCACGCCTGCGCCGGAACCATCCGAGTACATCGCCGCTTTCTGGTGCGGGTTCTCGCCATAGCGCAGGTCCAGGACTTTCTGGAAAGAGAAGCGGATCGCTTGCGGAAAAGTTGTCCCTTGCGGCTGCGCTTCGAAGCTGTCAGGGCTGATGCCTTGCAGAGTTGACGCGATCGCGGCATCGTACGCCGCCGTGGTGGCGAACGCTTTCTGCGCCAGGCGCCACTTCGTCGCTTTCGAGAGCGCGCCTCTCTCTCGTTGCAGTTCTTCCCCAACGGGCTGGTAGTCTGCCGGGGAGGTGACGACGGCTACGTCCTCGAAATTCTTCGCTGCCGAACGAATCATCGAGGGACCGCCGATGTCGATGTTCTCGATCAGTTCCTGGAATGCAACCCCGGGTTTAGCGGCGGTCTTTTCGAAGGCATACAGGTTCACCACAACCATATCGAGTGGCTGAATGCCATGTTCCTCGACTGCGGCAACATGCTTTGGGTCGTCGCGGCGATGCAGGATCCCTCCGTGAACTTTGGGGTGCAGCGTCTTGACCCGCCCATCCAGCATTTCCGGAAAACCGGTCAGTTCGGAGACATCTTTGACGGGGATGCCGGAATCCCGCAGCAGCTTAGCCGTACCGCCAGTGGAGATGAGTTCGATCCCAAGAGCGGAGAGCGTCCTGGCAAAATCAACCAGGCCGGTTTTGTCCGTCACACTTAAAAGAGCGCGCTGAATTTTGCGATTGGCCGGCATTGGGGTCCTTACCTGTTCCTTCTTCGCCACGGATCTGCACGGATGAACACGGATCTGCAAAATGACGCCGCGGGTCTTTGCGATCTGGTAGGACGTGCTTTCAGTGAATCGTGACTGAAGATTCTATCAGTTGGTGGAGTGCCGAGAGCAAATGCTCAACCGGCGATACGAAGGCGAGAGCACTGCCACTTCGAGGTCAGGATTTCGCTTTGGCTTTGAGCTTGACGTGCCCTTCGGTGATTTCAACCGAGTACTCGACGTTTTCGCAGTGATACTGTTTGCGAATTTGCTCGGTCTTCTTTTGCACGAAGGTAGTGAAGGAATCGATGCCGCCGCTGACCGGTTCTCCCGCTTTCTTCTTGGCCGCTACCAGCGTGTTGTACAGGCGTTCGACCTGCTCGCGTTCGGACTGGTCCACGCTGTGCAGCGTGAAATGTGGCGATGACGCCGCCCCGGCGGCTGCAGCAGCAACGGCCGCCGCGGCGTGGCTCACGCCATACACCGGATGGTGCTGCGGCTGGTGCTCATTTTCTTCGCGTACTCCCTGGATCGAGAGAATCGCGTCTTGCGGACGGCGGTATCCTTCTTCCCGGATGCGGGACTTCTTGCGCCACAGATCGCTGTAAATCGCATAGCGCTGCGCCATTTCGTTGTAGCGATAGCGTTGGGAGAAATTCATGCGTCCGCCATCGGAGAATTTCCGCAGCATCGCCAGCACCTTCCACTCGATGTCGGTGGGCGGACGCTTTTGCGGATTGCTGAAAAAAATCTCGTACTCGATCTTCAGACGGCGCAATTGGGTATCGAGTACGTTCAGCTCTTCGTCGATCGTCACAGGTATCTCCGCAGCCAGTGTAGGTCAGCAGATAAGGCAAGAGCGAGGTACCGTTTGGGCACGGAAGGGTATGGTACGAAAGTAAGCGGGGGATACAGTTTTTGCTTCTACGGCTGGATCTCGCCGAAGACCTTATTTGGCGTTGGACGCCATCTTCTTGACCATTGCGAGGACGAGTTTGCGGTCGCTATCGTTCAGGGTCGTGGCGTAGCGGCGGATCTGGCTTAGGAAGCGAACTTCGTCGTCCGAAAGTTGCGGCAATCCTTTGGAGCCGTTGCTATGACCGGGCTCGGCAAAGAATTGCGAGAGCGGCAGTTCCATGGCGCCGGCGATTTTCGACAAAGTATCGAGCGAAGGAATCGTGTGCCCGTTTTCCACCCGCGAAAGATAGCAGCGCAATAGGCCGGTGCGTTTCTCGATATCGCCTTGTGACATTCCTTTTTGCAGGCGGTAATTGCGGATGGTCTCGCCGATGTTCATCGTTGGGAGCATTGCAGGATGGGTCATGGTAACCAGACCGGCAACTTCTGGCAAGGGGAAATTTGTGCCACAGACTAGGACAACGGTGCCATACAACCACGGCGGTCGAACCGCATGGATTTGGCCTGCACGCTTCGAATATTTATACGTTGTAAAAGTATCCAGCGTGCAGGCCAAGCGAACTTTCGCGCCAACCTACGCGAACGGGCTGAGCGTTTTCTTATTTCTTCAACGTGGATTCGAGAAAATCGACGGTCCGCCTCCATGCGTCCGCAGCATCGGCGGCCCGGTAGCCTTCTTTGTTGTTGGGATTCTCGAACGCGTGTCCGGCATCATCGTAGATCTTGATTTCAACCTTCTTGCCCAGTTTCTCGAGTTGTTCCCCAAAGTTTCTGACGTCGGCGGGAGGAATGCCTTTGTCCTGCGCGCCAAAGATGCCGAGAATCGGTGCATGAATCTTCTTCATCGACTCGGGATCGGTTGCCAGATGGCCATAGTTGATGACGTCGGCCGCGAGCGTGGGCTCCTGCAGCGCTACATCGAGCGCGTAGCCTCCGCCCATGCACCAGCCGATTGCGCCAATACGATCCTTCTTCACGTTTGGCTGCGAAGCCAGGAATTCAAAAGCCGCGTGCAGGTCGCGCTTGGCGCGGTCTTCCGGGACGCCCCGCATAATTTCGTGGGCCTCTTCGGGAGTTGTCGCAACTTTCCCGCGATATAGATCGACCGCTAGAGTTACATATCCCTGCTCGGATAATTTCTGCGCTTGCTCTTTCACCCAATCGTTCAATCCCCACCATTCGTGGATCACGATCAACGCGGGAAAGGGGCCTTTGCCCGCGGGGGTGTAGAGTTCTCCGCTAATGGATTCGTCGCCGCTCTTATAGGTGACCGTTTTGCTTTCGGCGGCGAACAAGGACGTTGCTGTCAGGAGAAGCGCGAGAGCGAACAGGGTGGATTTCTTCATGGGGGGCCTTTCTGGACCTGGGTGCATATTCTGTCCGAGGAGAATGCCGGTTTACAACCGCAGCTCCATGTAGAGAGCACTCGGGATGGGATTGGAGCAATAAGGAGAGATTTCGCGGAATCCCAGTTTGCGGTACATCGCGACCGCATCCTTCATGACGGATTCAACAGTGTCCAGGCGCATGCGCCGGTAACCGATCTGGCGAGCTTCCGCAATGATGCGCTCAGCCAGGGCCAGGCCGAGTCCCTTTCCGCGAAATTGAGGGCGCAAGTACAGCCGCTTCATCTCGCAGACACTATCTTCCAATTTGTGCAGTGCCACGCACCCGGCAAGATGGTGCTGGTATCCCGCCAGCAGCAGCCGGCCGCTCGGGGGCACGTAATCGCCCGGAAGCTCCGCGAGTTCCTTGTCAAAATTCTGGAAGCAGAGGCTGAACCCGAGAGACTGTGCGTACTCGAGAAACAGCTCGCGAGCCTGTGCGATCTGCGCCGCAGACTCGGCTTGCAGAAACTCGACTGAGGGACTGTCAAGATCAGGTTGCGTCAACATAAACAACGTCCAACGCAGAAGTGCCCGGCTACGCCTTCCGGCGAAGCAAAATCAGCTACGAACGAAACCAAGATACCGCCGGCGCACCAACCGAGGGTTGTGACGAGGTTCTTGCCCTGCAAATTTCGCCGGAGAATCCAGGCGAGGATGAGCCATTCGACCAATCGAACCGGCGTATAGATGGTAAGGTATTTCCAGAGTACGTTATCGGCTTGAACTGGGATGATGAAGAAAATGCCGATTCCGAACACTATGCCGATCCCCAGTCGGAGCAGTCCAAACCCTGTCGCTGCTAGCCACCCAGAAGACGTTGGCTGCCATAGACGGAGTCCCAGCCAGCACCATGCGGTGTAGCAGGCTAACTTGATCAACACATAGATTACATATTGCATTGCGTTTTAAGCGGAGACTACAGAATCACACTCCGGAAGATCAGGGTCCTGCTGCTGCTATCCCATCAACATGCCGCCGTTTACATTGAGCACATGCCCGGTGATGTAAGAGGCTTCTTCGGAGGCAAGGAACACCGCCGCACTGGCTACATCGTCTGGAGTTCCGACGCGGCCCAGTGGAATTTGCTTGATCGCGCTCTGCTTCAATTCGTCGCTGAGCACCGCTGTCATGGCGGTTTCGATAAAGCCCGGCGCGACCGCGTTGCAAGTGATGTTGCGCGAGCCCACCTCACGCGCGATCGCCATCGTGAGTCCGATGAGGCCGGCTTTGGACGCCGCATAGTTGGCCTGCCCGGCCTGACCCATCTGTCCGAACACGCTGGTGATGTTGATAATGCGTCCCCATCGTTGTTTCAGCATCGACGGGATTACGTTTTGAATGCACAAGTAGGCCGACGTCAGATTGGTTTGGAGGACCGCATCCCAGTCGGCGCGTTTCATGCGCATGACCAGTTGATCGCGGGTGATCCCGGCATTGTTGACCAGAATGTCGATCTTGCCGAATTGCGCGATCGCCGCTTTGATGCCGGACTTCACTTGTTCTTCATCCGCCACGTCGAGAGCGAAAGCTGCGGCTTTGCCGCCAGCGCCGGTGATCTCCTGCACCAGTTCGTTCAATTTTTCCTGATTACGCGCAGCCACCGCCACTGCGGCCCCTTCTTTGGCGAAACGAAGCGCGCATGTGCGCCCAATGCCTTGAGACGCTCCGGTGACCAGGGCGACACGTTGAGCAAGCGACATTCAAATTCTCCGTGCAAATGATGAATGCGTTGGAAGCCGGAATTATACGCGGGACTACGATTCATCGGCGCGGCGTAAGGGCCAGATCAGGACTTCGAGAGTCTTCGAAAAATGAAGAAGCGGCAGCGACTCTGGCAACGCAATCTGGGCCGCCGCTGCCATGGTATTGCGTTCGATGCTGGTCTCGGCGTCCTGCAAAGGCCAGGGCAGATGATGAATGTCGCACCGGTAAATCTGGTTTTGGTGGACCGTGTACAGACAATACCGCGCAGTAAGAAAATCCTCCAGCGATCCTTTGTCGCGGATGCGAGGAGGTCCAATCGGTCGATAGCTGCCAACGAATTCGGCCGGTTGGTGTAGGGGCGGACGCCCGTCCGGCGAGGGAAGGGACCGTGTGTCCGCGCCAGCCAGGCTGTCGCGAGTAGAGGAATAAAGAATTCGCCCACCTTCTTCCCGGCAATGCATAGCGGCATGGAAATATGGCAAGTGATAGAAGGTGCGAGCTCCCCAGACCGCAAGGTGGCTGGTGATATCCAAGCTGAAAAAATAAACTCCAGCCTTGCCTCCGTAGCTCACATAGGTCCGCACGTTAAGTTCGGGGAGGCGCGAGAAACCTGGCACAGTCGGCAGCCCGCGACCGCGGATTCCGCTCATCCAGAAAGGAACGACACCGATCCAGCATTGTCCGTCGAACGTTTCGATCACCAAGCCATCCGGAACCAATGGCCGGAGTTGTGCGATGGGAATCGGCCAATGCGCGAACAGAAGATCGTTCCATGTCTGCTTCATGATCCATGGGCCGCGAGGCAGCGGCCACGGACGATGGGCTACGTGTTGCAGCAGCGGGTGCACCGCATCAGTTTACTTCCCAGCCACGAATTGGCCATTGCGGATTCACAAGGGCGGCGGGTAACATGCCAGCACTCCTATGTCCCCGTCTACCAACGTTGTGATCATGCCCAAGCCTTCCAACCAAAACTCACCAGATACAGAAGCGGGGCACAGGTCGACCCATCGCGGTTCGGCATTGGAGAAGCCGGCGGACGCCGGCGAGACTCGCGCATCATCATCTGCGCCCTCCACAGAAGTGTTTGCCTTATTCGGGGTAGAGCCGGAAATTCAGGCTTACGCGATGGCGAAATATTCCCGCTCAGCGCTTTCCATGAAGGAATCACTGCGCGAGATCAGCACGCAAAAAGCGGAAAAATTTCTCAACACTTTTTACTTCCAGTACGGCCACCGCTCGATTGCGGATCTGGCCCATCTCGCCTTGGCTATCGAGCGGCTTTCGATTTTGGCAGCCATCGAACTGGCGGACGAGCAGCGCTGGGACGGCCAGGAGAGGTCCACGCGCTATCAGGATTTTCGCAAGAGCGGCTACTTCACCCCGGATTTCGGATCCGATGATGACGCCCGAAAGCTATATCAGGAGACTGTGGACTTCCTGTTCGCCGAGTACGACGCGCTTTCGGAGCACATGACCCAGCACCTGATCAACATCACGCCCAAGCCCGCCGACATGAAGCAGGACGCTTATGAACGCACGCTAAAGGCGCGGGCCTTCGATATAACGCGCTACCTGCTGCCGCTCGCGACGAATACCTCTCTGGGCGAAATCGTGAATGCGCGAACCTTGGAGAACC
>QHVR01000530.1 GCA_003223595.1 Acidobacteriota bacterium | reverse complement strand
CCTGATTCAGATCAGTAAACGAGTTGCGAAAATGAATCAACATCAGGTCGCCCTTGTGACCAATCAACGAAAAAAGCCCGGACTGTCCCGGAGAGTGCGCTTCCATCTGTGCGAGTGCGTCCGAAGCTTCGCGCAGAATCGACTTCTTGTCCGCTGCCGAGACAGCACGCCAGGCAGGCCAGCGCAGGCGCATCATCTGGTGAAGAACGCTATATCCTTCCGTCGTAAGCGGAACCGCTGGCACTTCGGCCGCGGCCTGCGGGCGCGGCTG
>QHVR01000529.1 GCA_003223595.1 Acidobacteriota bacterium | reverse complement strand
ATTCTTTGATAAGGGATATTGTACGCGGTGAGCCTCTGGTCCGGCTGGCACTCAGGGATTGGCAGCACCCATTTCAGAGCTTGTACTCCAACAGTACGGTGGCATTTTCAGTCTATGAAAAAGTCCAAAATGCAGAAGCATGCCACGCCGAGCGGACAAAGGAGGGCAGGTACGCAGCGCTCGGTTGCCCGAACCCCAGCAGATTTCGCCGAGGAGATGGTGCAAGCCTATGCGCTGAACGACCGGATGAACCAACTCGTGCTGGAGCATCTCGATCCACGCGCCTGGCGGGCCAAGCCCTCGGGCAAAGGAACGCGAACGATAGCTGCCATTTTTACTCACGTCCACAACGTTCGTTGTAAATGGCTGCGGCTCTCGGCTCCTCACCTGAAGATCACAGCCCGCCTGGATCGCACCCGATCCACGCAGAAGCAGGCAGCTTCGGCCCTGGCCGAAAGTGCGGCGCGCTGCTGCGAAATGATGAGCGATGCGCTCAGCGGTTCTGCGGAGCGCGTCCCCAGTTTTCTCCGAGACGGCTGGTCGAGGCCGTGGCGCCCGGGAGTCGCCATGTGCGCCTACATGATTTCCCACGAGGCGCATCACCGCGGACAAGTTTGTATGCTGAGCCATCAACTCGGATTTCCTCTCGCCATCCAAACCACCGCCGCGATGTGGAACTGGGAAAAACTGGGCAAGGACCTCGACCTTCTTAGGCGGTGATCCCAGGCAAAACGTCCGCGGGGGTGGAAAGCCAGAGTAGAGCGGAATAGAATGTTTCCCAAGCTTTTGGTGGAGGTCTCATGTCGAAACACAAATCATCCCCTCCCGATAACTCCCACGGCTTCTCGCGACGTTCGTTCCTCAAGGGCGCGGGTGTGGCCGCAACCGGCACTGCGGTGCTCAACTCCGGTCTTCTGGGCCAAGCCTCGGAAACACATTCCAACGTGATCGGACCAGACGCCACCAGCATCGCCTTGAACATCAATGGGTCCGTGAAGCATGTTCCCGTTGAGCCGCGAACCACGCTAGCCGAGGCCCTGCGTCACGAGCTGCACCTGACCGGCACCAAGATCGTCTGCGATCGTGGATCTTGTTCCGCGTGTACCGTCATGCTCGACGGCATGCCGGTAAATTCCTGCACGACCTTTGCGCTCGATGCCGTTGATCGCAAGATCACCACTATCGAGGGGCTCGGCGATCCCGAGCACCTGCACCCGCTCCAGGCAGCATTCGTCGAGCACGATGGTATGCAGTGCGGCTACTGCACGCCCGGGATGGTGATGAGTTGCGCCGCCCTGCTAGAGCGCAATCCCAATCCCGCTGCTGCCGACGTGCAGCAAGCCATCAGCGGAAATATCTGCCGCTGCGGCACATATCCCAAAGTTGTGGAAGCGGTGCTGGCCACAGCCCGTTCGCGGAAAGGAGCATAGGCGATGACTCCCGTATCTCAAGAGACGCAACACCAGAGCAAGAAGCAAGGCGTTAAGGACGAATCCAAGACCGTCCAGAAGAAAGCGCAGGAAACTTCCAGCGCCGCCCCGCCCGACAGCCGCAGCGCTGAATTGCTGATCGGAATTCCCGGCTCGCGCGACGGAGTCAAGAAGATCCAGCGCAACGTGCCTGCCGACGAACCGCCGCAACTGCCGCCGAATTCCGAACTGAAGGTGATCGGCAAGCGTGTGCCCCGCTACGATGGAGCACTCAAGGTCTCCGGCGCAGCCAAGTATCCGAGCGACATCCACCTGCCCGGGATGCTCTATGCACGGTTCGTGAATGCCACTGTTCCGCACGCGAAGATCATTTCTGTCGATACATCGGCAGCCGAAAAGCATCCTGGTGTAAAGGCCGTGCACGTTCTGCAGGATGTGCTAGGGCAGGCGGAACTCCAGGACAAGGCGAAGGAAGTTCCCTCCCGCTATCCCATCGTGCGCTACGCCGGGCAGCCGATCGCGGCCGTGGCCGCGACCACTCCGGCCGGCGCGCTGGAAGCCGCGCGGCTGGTGAAGGTGCAGTATGAGCCGAAGCCTTTCGTAGTGGAGCGCGCCAAAGCGCGCGAGCCCAATGCTCCGCTGGTGTTTCCCGGCCCTGCTGCCGAAAAGGCCACCGCGGGAGGCGGAGGTGGCGCAAGCGACGTTCCGCAAAAAGGCAACGTCCGCGGACCCAATCGAGGCCGCCACGACGCTGGGCCGAAGGGCGACGTCGAAAAAGGCTTCGCCGGCTCTGCGGCGATTGTCGAGGCCGAATACCGCACCCAGGTGCAAACGCACTCCGCTTTGGAGACCCACGGCCTTGTGGCCGATTGGAAGCCGGATGGCTTAACTGTCTACGCCTCCACCCAAGGCACAATGAGCGTGCGCGACGAACTGGCCGAGATCTTCAACTTGCCCAAGACGAAGGTTCGCGTCTTTACGGAATACATGGGCGGCGGATTTGGCGCGAAGTTCGGCGCGAGCAATCCCGGCGCAGTCGCAGCGCACTTGTCAAAGAAAGCAGGCGCTCCCGTACGCATGTTCTGTGACCGCAAAGAGGAGCAGTGGGGTACGGGTAACCGCCCGGACGCTCACATGTATGTAAAGGCGGGTGCCAGTAAAGACGGCACGCTGCAGGCTTTGAAGTGGATTAGCTATGGCACGGCGGGTGTCGGCACTGGCGCTGGAAGTGCCGGCCCGGCGCAGAACATGTACGACTGCCCCAATCTTCTGGTCGAGGAATACGACGTCTTCACCAACGCCGGTCCTGGAGCCGCGATGCGCGCCCCGGGCCATCCGCAGGGCGTGTTCGGGCTGGAGCAGACCATCGATGCACTCGCGGAAAAAGTCGGCATGGACGTTCTGGAGTTCATGGATAAGAACGATCGCAGCCCGGAGCGCCGTGAGGAGCGCCGCATAGGCGCGGAGAAGTTCGGGTGGGCGCAGAAGCGTCGTAAGCCAAATAGCGATCCTGGCCCGGTGAAACGCGGTGTCGGCGTCGCGCAAGCCGTTTGGTACCGCATCAACAGCATGGATTCCGGTTGCGAAGTGCGCATCCACCAGGACGGTTCGGTGGAAGCGCTCTCGGCAGTCCAGGACATTGGCGGCGGCATCAAGACCGTGATCGCGGAAATTGTCGCCGAGGAACTCGGGTTGCAGCCGCGCGACATCACTGTGCGCGTCGGTGACACCAGCATGCCCCCTGGGCCGCCTTCCGGCGGCAGCATGACGACGACGTCGATCACGCCTGCCGTCCGCAACGCCGCTTTCAAAGCCAAAGGACGCTTCGTTAAGGAGGTGGCATCTGCCTGGCGAGTTCCGGCAGCCTCGCTCCGGGTTGCAGATGGGAATGTCAGCAGCGACTCGGGAAAGTCTGTCAGCTTCAAGCAAGCTGCGGGTGCGATGAAAACCGAGACTGTATCCGCCACCGCGATGCGCAGCCCCGAATACGGCAAGCGGGACATGATTTTTCTGGGCGGCGTGCAGTTCGCCGAAGTTGCGGTCGACACCGAGACCGGAGTCATCCGCGTGGAGCGGGTGGTCGCGGTGCACGACTGCGGACGCCCCATGAACATCCTGGGACTTGAAAGCCAGGTGAACGGCGGGATCCTGCAAGCCATATCGTACGCCCTGTTCGAAGATCGCCGTCTCGATCAGAACACCGGCATCATGGTGAACCCCAACATGGAGGAGTACAAGATCATCGGTGCGAAAGACATGCCGCAGATCGAGGTGCACTTCATCGAGGATTACCTGGCGCGAAGTTCGACCGACGCCGGTGGAATCGGCGAGCCGGCGAAGATTCCTGGCGCTGCCGCCGTGGCCAACGCCGTATACAACGCTACGGGCGTGCGTATGTACGAACTGCCGATGACGCCCGCGCGCGTCCTCACCGCACTCGGCAAGGTGAAGCAAGGAGGTATCGCATGATCACCCGTTTTGAATGGACGAATGCCCGCTCGATCGATGATGCCATCGGGCAACTCAACGATAAGAGCCTGGCCAAAGCCGGCGGCGTCGACTTGATGGATCGCCTGAAAGAAGGCCTGGACGCGCCGACTCGCCTGGTCAACATCCGTTCCATCCCCGATCTCGACTACGTGAAGGAAGAGTCCGGATGGCTGCGCCTCGGGCCCATGGTGACTCTGACCACGATCGCCGAGCATCCGGTAATCCGCCAGCGTTATAAGGTTCTCGCCGATGCCGCACTGAACGCGGCCACGCCGCACATCCGCAATATGGCCACGGTCGGCGGCAACTTGCTGCAACGTCCGCGCTGCTGGTATTTCCGCAACGAGCAGTTCCACTGCCGGCGCAAAGGAGGCGAGGAGTGCTTCGCCCAAGAGGGCGAGAAGAGATATGCGCCATCGTTCATCCCTCGGCAGCTGCTTGCGCACTGACCGCACTGGGCGCAAAGGTGCAGGTGAAAGGCAAAAAGGGCGCCCGCGAGATCGCACTCGATGATCTCTTTGTGCGTCCCGAGACGGACGTGACCCGAGAGCACGTGCTCAATTCCGGTGAGCTGCTGACAGAGATTCGCGTGCCGGCTCCGTCGGATTCCACGCGCTCCGCCTACACCAAGATAGGACAGAAAGAGTCGTTCGACTGGCCGCTGACGGAAGTCGCGGTCGTGCTGGAGCCGCGCGGCGGTGTAGTGAGCAAAGCGTCCATCGTGCTTGGCGCCGCCGCACCCATCCCCTGGCGAGCAACTGCTGCGGAAAAAGCTTTGACCGGCAAACCGCTCAACGAGCAGACCGCGCGCGATGCCGCCGCTGCGGCCATGCAGGGCGCCACGCCACTTTCGCAGAATGCATACAAGATTCCCATGTTCGAAGCCGTGGTGCGGCGCACGATTATGGCCGCAGGGCAGGAGGCGTGATGCGCGAGTTCATGGACGAGCCGGAGATCGAAACTCCGGATCCCGCCGAACTGCCCGAGGTCTGCCGATTCATCCGCACCAAGACGGCATACGGAAACGCGACCGGCTATGAAGGCTGGCAGCGCGGCGACTCCAGCACGGCGGCCTATTGGTGTCTGCAAACCATGGGCGCCTGCGGACCTGACGACCAACTGGTCGAGCCCAAGCAGTGCCGGAGCGGGCGACACTGCTTTTCGAAACGCGCGTAGCTGACCAGGCGCCCTAGTTGCCATGCATCCCAGGGTGTGGTTCCTGCTCAAGTTGATCTAGCTTTCTCTTCTGCTCCTCGTTCAGGAACTTGCGAACCTGCTTGTCGGCCTTTTCGTGCAGGGTTTTTTGCTTTTCCTGTCGCGCTTCGCTGGAAAGGCTGTCGTCCTGTCTTATCTTTTCACTCGCAGCAAGCATTTGTTCGAGCAAGGGTTTGATTTTGACCTGCTGATCGGCGCTCAGTTCGAGCCTCTCGGATAAGGCTCTCAAGTGTGCGTCAGCAGCGCTCTGCTCGTGTTGCTTGCCGGGATCGGCGGGACCGCCAGCGGTCTGTTGAGCAGGGCAAATCAGCGCGAAGATCAGCATCGCCCCGGTTGCAAGTAAACGGAAATGGTTCATCGATATTCTCCTTTGCAGCGGCGTTTGTCTTATGATTCGCAATGTAGCGCTCACGTGTTCTCCCGTCGAGAGTGATTCCGAGTTGTTGAACAAAGACGCGGTCAATGTCCAACAATGAGCGCTGCCACTGCAGCCTATGGTGAGCAAGCAGAAGAAGCAGGGTCGAAAGCCCGATGAGCGCATCCGGCGTACGCACCAGCGGCTCGGCAGTGCGCTGGTCCAGTTAATGGCGGAGAAGCCGATCGACGACATCACCGTGCAGGATGTGCTGGACCGGGCATCGGTCGGTCGTTCTACTTTCTACCTTCACTTCCGCGACAAGGACGACCTGCTTCTCAGTCAGTTGGAAATGTTTTTGGAAACAATGAGCACGTTACTTACGAAGCGAAAAGAAAACTCACATCGAGTTGTGCCCGTGAGGGAGATGCTCGAGCACATCGGCGGACCGAAGAACAAGATGTATCGCGCCCTGGCCGACTCCGGCCGTCTCCATGATTTCTTCGATCTCGCGCAAGGCTACTTCGCGCGCGGCATTGAGCAACGGCTCAGAGAATCCAGCCGTCCCTCGAAGCCACTGGAAGGGGAATTGGCGGTTCGCGCCTTTGCTTTGGCCGGTAGCTTGCTGGCGCTACTGCGATGGTGGCTGGATCGCGGCGCAAAAGAATCACCGCGGGAAATGGACGAACTGTTTCATCGCATGGCGTGGGACGGACTGCAGCGCCCTGCCGGCCATGACACATCTCCCTACCGTTAACTCTTCGTCTTCCGACCCTCGGCAACCTCGCGTACAGCGGTTATCCTTTCTGGTTGGCCTTTCTCTTCTAATGCGCCGAGACGTGGGGGGCACCAGACGGGAATTGTTGCGCGGACTGGCGGCGGGTATGGCTGCGATGCCTTTCTCGCGCCTGTTTGCTCTCGATAAGGTGCTCCCCGGCCATCCGCGGTTCGTTGAGCCCAAGCGCGTTCGTTATCGCGGAACAGATGACAATCTCCTGGACGAGATTGAACGGGGCGCGTTCGATTTTTTCTGGACCGAGGCCGGCAGCAGCGGCCAGGTGAAGGACCGTGCCTTCGTGAATGGGCGCGACACCCACACATTGGCCAGCATTGCCGCGACCGGCTTTGGGCTCACTGGCCTATGCATCGGGCACGCTCGCAGGTACCGCAATCCGGATGAAATCCAGGAGCGCGTGCGTCAGTCCCTTCGCTTTATCTGGGAGAAACTTCCTCACGAGCACGGCTTCTTTTATCACTTCATCGATATCACCACGGGGCAGCGTCAATGGATGAGCGAAGTATCCTCAATTGACACGTCCATCCTCATGTGTGGTGTCCTGACTGCGCGCCAGCACTTCCTGGACGCCGAGATCCAGGAGCTGGCCACCAAGATCTACGAGCGTGTCGATTGGGACTGGATGCTGAATGACGGCCACACTCTGAGCATGGGCTGGTACCCGGAGTCTGGTTTCATCGGCATGCGCTGGGCGCATTACTGCGAGCTGATGATGATCTACCTGCTGGCCCTGGGATCGCCGACCCATCCCATCAGTTCGCGATCCTGGGCGGCGTGGAAGCGGCCCACGATCAACTACCAAGGCTACGAGTACATATCGGGGAACGACCCAATCTTCACGCACCAGTATTCCCATGCGTGGTTCGACTTTCGCAACCAGCGCGACGCGCACCTGAACTATTTTCAGAATTCGATCACCGCTACCATGGCGCACCGCGAATTTTGCCTCTCGTTGCATCCCAAGTTTCCCGATTACAGCTCACGCCTTTGGGGAATCACAGCCTCCGACTCTTTCCGGGGATATCGCATCTGGGGAGGTCCGCCCAGTTTTGGAGAGCCGGATGGAACCATCGTTCCTTGTGCACCCGCAGGATCACTGGTCTTTCTCTATCCCGAGTGCATCGAAGTTCTGCGTAACATCCGTGAGCGGTACGGCAGGGCATGGGGAAACTACGGCTACGTGGACGCCTTTAATCCGCTGACCGGTTGGTACGACAATGCCGTCCTCGGGATTGATCTGGGGATCACGATGTTAATGGCGGAAAATCACCGCACGCGGTTCGTCTGGAGGACATTCATGAAGAACAAGGAAGCGCGCCGAGGTATGGCTCGCGCCGGCTTTCACACTGAGGAATGGTGGGAAGAGCATCCGCAGCCCCGAAATGCGGTAGCGCATGTGGAGCCCTGATCGTCCGGCTGGATCGCCCTAGTGTTTCTTTGAGCCCTTAGACCCACTCTGCTCCACCTTGCACGTAGTCTCGCGCACCATGAGTTCCGGCTTCACCATGATTTCGCCGCCGCGATGCGCTTCGGAACTGCGGATGCGCCCCAGCAAGGTCTCGGCTGCAATGCGTCCCATCTCGCGCAAGGGCTGCCGCACCGTCGTCAACGCAGGATTCTGATACGCCGCACTCTGAATATCGTCAAATCCAACCACCGACACGTCATCCGGCACTCGCAGCTTAGATTCTCGCAAGGCGCGAATCGCGCCCATTGCCGAAATGTCATTGAACGCAAAAACTGCAGTGAATGGCTGCCGGGTGGCGATCAGTTTCCGCGTAGCCTCATATCCCAGTTCTGGGGACGGCGAGTCCCCCTCAAGTTGCCCCACCAAGGCTGGATGGATCGGAATCTGAAACTGCCGCGCCGCCTTCTCGATGTTGGCCCAACGAATATCCGTGTCGGAACTGAACTCCTGGCCTTTGATGAACGCGATCTGGCGATGTCCCAACTCGGCCAGATGCTTGATAGCCAACTCGGCTGCCCGCACATGGTCCAGTACGACATTCGTGACGCCCTTTACCTGGTTGTGGCCCGACACCGTGACCACCGGAACCTTCAGCGAAATCGACCAGGGAGTATCAACCGCGATCAAGCCGTCCACCGAACGCTGCAGGAAGAGCCGGGGATACTCGTCGATTAGATCGGCGCGGTGGCGGTGGCTCACTACGAAATAGAAATATCCCTCCTGCAGCAGGTAGTCTTCAACCCCGCTCATCACCGAAGCGGAGTACCCGTCACTGACCTCGGGTACGATCACGCCGACGGTGAAGCTGCGCCGGGCACGCAAGGAACGCGCAAAGAAGTTGGGGCGGTATTTGTATTTCTTGACCGCGGCAAGAATTCTGTCTTTGGTCTCTTGCGGGATGGAGTCGGCGACCGGAGAACGGTTAATGACCAGCGACACTGTAGCCGGAGACAGGTCCAGGTGTTCCGCCAGCTCTTTCAAGCTGACTGGCTTGGGACTCATCGGCACAGTGCGTCCCGCGCCCTTTCCCGCATTTGGCCCGATCACGCTGCGAAGTCTCGCACAAAGTGCGTTGGGCTCGCAACTGGACGGAGTTGTAAGGACTATGAATGGAGAAGAGCCACGGGAAAATCGCCGAATAGATCATTCATCGAAAGACACGCTTGCCCATTTCGATCGTGGGCCGCAACCGGATGATCGGCAAGAATATTGGTCCACTCCATCGCTGAACCGGTCTCCAGAATCAGCCGCGTGTCGCACCAGTCGAATTGCTGGTTATTCTGGCGAATTTGGGAAAGCCATCGAGGAATGGCCACAAGAACAGAACCTCGCGCACCCCGGCGCAGAAACGCAATCACGTTTGCGGCATGGCATCCCGCGCTCTGCAGCGGCACAAACTCAGCCTCATGAAACAATTCTGGATGGGCGCGCCGAAACCCAAGAGCCTTCCAGATCACATGCATCTTGATGCGTCCATCTTGCCAATGCGCGACCATGTCCCGCAAAGCTCGCTGCCCAGACTCAGATTCCGCGCTCATAATCCCTTTCAGCGCAGCGGCACGTCTGTCGAAATCGATCTGTCCGCGATTGTCAGGGTCCACTAGCCGCAGGTCCCAGAATTCCGAGCCCTGGTAGAAATCCGCCACTCCCGGTGAAGCGATCTTCAGCAGAGTCTGCGAAAGGCCATTGATCATTCCGTAGTACGCAACTTTCTCCTGCAACTGCCGGAACTCTTCAAGGAACTCGCGATTTTCTGCGGACAGCACTCTGCCCGCAAAGCTCTGAAGTGCGTCCTCATGCTGCTGATTGGGCCGCGTCCAACGGGTGTGAACCATGGCTTCGCGAGTGGCTTTCACTAAATGCTCTTGCACGCGCTGCAGCAGATTTGGAAACGCATCCTGGTCCAGCGGCCACACCCCGAGAAGCGTCTGGTAAAAGAAATATTCTTCGTTGTTGTCCGGCGTGACCTGACCCGCGATGTTGACCTTGTGCTTCGAATTTAGCGCCGACCAGCGCTTCAGGTGCTGCTCCCACTCGTCGGGCATTTCGGAGAGCACATTCAGCCGGGCGCGAACATCTTCGCTGCGCTTGGTGTCATGCGTAGAAGTGGCGTCCAGCGTGCCGGGCCACTTCTGCTGCCGGGCCTGAAGGAAGGTGTAGAAGTTCTCGCGGTTTGCTACTGCGTCTGCCTGCGGATTTCCGCCCACTTCATTCAGAGAGAGCAATGGGTGGTACACATAGAGAGCCGTGTCTTCGAACCCCTTGGCAACGATGGGACCGGTCAACTGCTGCCAGCGGGTCACAAAGGCGAGGCGCATTTCCCGCTGGTCCGGCAGCACATGCGGAGGGTTCAAAAGCAACAGGACCTCGCGAACGAAATTGAAGTATCCAGGGCTTAGATGTGGCGCCCGATTCCGTGCCTGCGTTACCGCTTCTTCAACGTATTGCGTTTCTTGCGGACGGAGATCCATGTTCCGCGTGTAGGTGCGGTACACGCTCATGCACGCTGTGACCTCAACCAAGGCCTCCATCAGGCGTCCGCGATCGACAAGTAGCGGCCGAGCGTTCGCATCTCGACGCCCAACAGCGTGCCCATTACCAGCTTCTTCTTCTGATAGAGAACATCGGCAAAGTCCTGCCGACGCCCGATGAACTGGGAGTAGATCTCCTCGATCTGGCGCACCCCGTCGGGATGCACAAAAACTCCATTCGCCTGATTGGTGTAGTCGTACCCCGTGGTCCCGCTTACCGGCCAATCCTCCGGCAGGTCCTCTCCCGGCGCGAGAATCTTTTCCACGATGACGTAGGATGGCGATTCCGACTTGGTCTCATCCGTCGCTAGCCGCTCTTGCAGACGGTTGAGATATCCCAGCGGATCCCGCAGCCCGTCGATGTGATCGATTCGCAATCCCGCGGTAGGATTTCTTGCGACTAACCTGAGCATGTACCCATGCGTTGCCTCAAACACGATGGGATCTTCCACGCGCACGCCCACCAGATCCGCGATGGTGAAAAAGCGGCGGTAATTGATGGTTTCATTCAAGTTTTGCCAGAACGCCAGCTTGTAATTCTGTTCGGCCAGCAAGCGCTGCAGGCGGCCGAAGGATGCGGGATCCCCCTCCTTGCCATTGATCTCCGCGATGTTTTCTTTCAGGAGCCGCGCGACTTCTGGGCTCGTGTTGGCCAGCGAGCGCAGACGATCGCGTGCGGATTCAAATCGCATCCGCCGCTCTGCCGCATTCTCCACGCGGCGATCTCCGCGCGCCAGTTCCAGTGTTGAAGCCAGGATGCCAGAAAACTCGTGATAGGCGGCATTCTCTTCTCCCAGTGCTTCCTTCAGACTTTCCACCCCTTGATTGAGGATGGAGTAATACGATCGAGGAGACACGGGAAACAGCAATTCAAAATACTGGATAAAGAAACGTCCGTCGTTATAGACAAGCTTGAGTTCCCCGGATTCCAGTGCCTCGCCAAAGGGGCGACCGAGAGTCGGCAGCAGGATTCTCCCCTGCAATCCGGGCGCGTACGAATTCCAATCCACGTCGAAGTAAGCGGCGAATGCCGATTGCGAGCCGTTTTCCAGCAGATCCATCCACCACGGATTCTCCGCGCTGGCCGCCATGTGGTTGGGGACGATATCGAGAAGTAATCCCATGCCGCGATTCTGCAGCTCCGTCTGCAGCAGCGTGAACTCCTCTTCGCTTCCCAAGTCAGGATCGACTCGGGTCGGATCAATCACGTCGTAGCCATGATTGCTGCCCTTGCGACTTGCCAGAACGGGCGACAGATACAGATCTGTGATCCCGAGATCGTGGAGGTAATCGAGAATGCGCAGGGCATCGCTGAAGCGGAAGCCCTGGTTCAGTTGTATCCGGTACGTCGACGATGGCACGTGCGAGGCGAGCATTTCTCAGTCTTGCGGCAATAGTATATGCAGTTGAGAGGCCAGCCGTTTCAGTTCTTCGTGCCGCTGCAGCGCAGCGGGATCTGGATTCTGAGCGTGCCAGCCGTTCTGCTGGTAAGCGGTGACTAGCGGGCGATAGCTGAGGTTCTGGGCCTCCCACAGCGTAACCGGAAACGGCAATGACGGAAACAGCTCCATCAGCTTCATCATGCGCTCTGCTGCGGCAAGGTCCGATGGATCAGCGGCAAATGCAGCCGCATCGGCCTCCAAGCGCTTGCGAACTTTGTACTCCAGCGTGGTTGCATCCAACGTGATTTTCTCGCTGGCGGCCTCCCGCAATAATCCGCGGATGAGGTCGAAATCGAGTTCAGATTTGTCGAGAGCCTGCTGCAATTGATTGTTGAGGGCGATCTCTGCCGCCGATTTCAGGGCATTGGGCACCGGTATGTCGAGCCCATTCAGGAAGCGGATCAGCGGTGCCTGGCTCTCGAAGAACGTGCGATACACCGCGGCAGCCGAGCTCACGGAATCTGCAAGGATCAGATTTGCAATCTTGCGTTGCTCGTCGCGAAAAAGCTGCCGCAGCGAAAACATGTGCTTGCCATAGACTTGATCCAGCAGGCGAATGACTTCCGCAGTTTCGGCCTGGCTGAACGCGTTGACCAGCTTTGTTTGATTATCTTCCGAGAACTGCTCCAGCGGTTGAACCCCGGCGCTCACATTGTGATCGCCGAGGTGCAGTACCGAGAACGCGAGTTCCGCGGATTCGCCGGTAATGGCCGACTTGAATTTGGCAGCACCCGTCGCCAATCGCATCTTGCCTTCGGCATCGACCGAATACCGCAGGCGATCCGCCCCGTAGCAGTAGATGCGGGTCTTATCGCCATAGCTCTCAAAAAGCGAACTGATGGCATAGTGCCCAGCCACGCGAGGAATATCGACCACCGCAGGCTTGACCCATTTTTCATAGATGCGCGCACCATCTCCGTGCTCCGCCAGATTGCTCTTCGCCGCCGCGAGATGCTGCACAAATTCCGGCTCGATCGACTCTCCC
>QHVR01000528.1 GCA_003223595.1 Acidobacteriota bacterium | reverse complement strand
GCTCGTCGCCAATGGCTATCGCGGATACATGAACTGGGAGTTCTGTCACCCCGGCTGGCAGAACGGAAAGCCCATTGGCATCGACTACGTCCACAATCAGACGGAGATGGCGTTTGAATATCTCTCCGGCTTGCGGGCTGGCGCCGAACAGAAGCTGGAAGCAATCACTACCAGCTCTCGTTAGACTGAAAACGCAGAATCAGGCCGCTTTTTGCACGTACTGGTGGCGGATCTGTTTGCACCCAGCGTGACCGAAATCCACCGTGAGATTCTGCCCGGTGATTTCGATGACCTGGCCGGTTCCGAACCGGCGATGGCGCACCCGATCTCCAATGTGGAATAAGCGTGCGGCACGCGCCGTGCGCACCGCCTCAGGCATGAGCTTAGCTGCCACGGCTCCATCCTTGGGCCCCGGGACAACTTCTGCCGCTGATTGCGACTCTCTTTGGCTGTGCGCACGGCAATTGTCGCAGTGCTCACAATCCCTGCCCGACGCTTCCCCGAAATACTCTCGCAAAAAGCGCGTCCGGCAGAATGTTGTCTCGGCGTAGCGCATCATCTGATCCAGGCGCTCGCGGTCGCTAGTGTGTCTTTGCTCGTACTCGCTTAGGAATGCGTGTAATTCCTCCGGAGTTGCGAACGCGCGCAGGCACTTGATTCTGCCGCCCCGGCGCTCAATAATTCCCGAGCCTTCCAATTGGGAGAGGATCACTTTAATTTTGCGTTTCGGAATGCCCGATGCCGCACACAATTCGGCAGTTACGCCCTGCGCCCCGCTTGCCACAATGTTATAGATCCGCTGCGAGTGCTCGCGACGCGGATACTTCCCGCCCAGGAAATATCCCTGTATGCGCCGGTCTTCTAGCCGATATAGCAACGGACAACGCGCCACTTTGCCATCCCTTCCCGCCCTGCCAATTTCCTGGTAGTAGCTCTCGATGGAATCGGGAAAGTTGAAATGAACGATGAAACGGATGTCCGGCTTGTCGATGCCGAGGCCAAATGCCTTCGTCGCCACGATCACGTGGAATTCTCCATCCATGAACCGCTGCTGAACCTGTTCGCGCTCCTTCGTCTTCATCTTCCCGTGGTATCGGGCCGCGTTCACGTTCTCGGCGCACAGCCATTCGTAAAGTTCATTGGCGGTCCGCACCGTGGCTACATAGATGATTCCGCTGCCCTCGGTTTCGTTCAAAATGCTGCGCATGCGTTCCCGTTTCGCGAGGCCATTCACGGTGCGAAACACTTCGAGGAACAGATTCGGACGCTCGATGCCGGTATCGACAACAACCGGATCTTTCAGACCCAGCTGTTGGGTAATGTCGCGCTGAATTTCAGGAGTCGCCGTAGCCGTCAGTGCGAGAACTGGCGGTCTGCCAAGCTCGCGAATCGCCTCCCGCAGCGCCAGATATGCCGGACGGAAATCGTGCCCCCATTGCGAAATGCAGTGCGCCTCATCGACCACGAGGAGCGACACGCCGCCTTCACGGAGAACGGCCCGGTACTCGGCGTTTTCGAGCCGCTCCGGCGTCACGTAGATCAGCTTGCTATCACCCTCGGCAATCGCGTCCCTCGTTTGCCTTTCTTCCGCGGCAGAAAGCGTCGAATTCAGCTTCGCGCTTTCGATTTCCGCCTCCTCCGCTTTCTCAACCTGGTCCTGCATCAGGGAAATCAAAGGGGAGACGATTACAGTAGCCTTGGGCAAGAGCAAGGACGGAATTTGAAAGGTAAGCGATTTTCCGCTGCCGGTGGGCATCACAGCGAGGGCATCTTTGCCGGAAAGAACAGCTTCCATCACGTCCATCTGACCGGGACGGAAACGCCGAATGTCAAAGCGCTCCGCAGCCGCGCGCAAGCTTTCCCGCTCGACCGGAGACGAAGTGGATTTCTCAGCTTTTGGCATGGACGAGGGCACGCGATGAGCACGAGCTAACAGCAATATCTGCTTGACCCAAGCTCATTGCTCATAGCTCATTGCTCATAGCTCAGTTACTTCTTTGGCCCGCTGGTACTCTTCTTCCTTCCCACAGTGTTCTTCTTGCTGTTTCCCGCGCCGCTCTGCGCGCCTGCTCCGGCCGGACCGGCACCACCCCGGTGCGAACTTGCCCCACCTGCACCTGATTCAACCCCGCTTCGTTTCGGCATACTGACCTCCTTCGTCTTTGGTGCGGCGGCTGCTAAAGCTGTTGCTCAAACCGTGAAATCAGGGCCAAACATCAGGCCGATGCCGTATACCGGCTATCGACGGCCTCTCTGATCCTCTCCCGGCTGTGCTCAGCCGAGGCAGCCTGATCACCCTCGATCTGCGCCGCCTGCCGCGCGAGTTCTTCGTCTTTGATGACGGTCTTGAACCATAAGGAAAAATCGCCTCGCCTCAGGTGGAACATCCAGGTTTCGTCGTCCACTCCTGCGGCGAGTTGCAGGAAGGATCGCAGATTCTGAGCACGCAAGTTTAACTTCGACTCGGGACCGCGAAAGAAGAAGCTTTGCTGCGGGGATAGTTCGCCCTCCGCATACTGGCGAACATGGCGCAGGCGTTCGCGCGAACTGCGAACCGTCTTCAAAAGCAACGGCGCCGCTTCGCCTTTCGGGAACCATGCCAGTCCTTCCCCTACGTCTGGATCGGGCCCGCTGTATGCTGGCGTTCGAACCTGCATCAGCTTTGCGAAATCGCGGAACACAGCGCGCGCCGCTTCTCCAATTCCGAGTACCACCTCGACACTCTGCAGGGCCGCTATTGCAACGTGTTCCGGATGAACCGTGATCAGGATCGTGTTTTCAAGGACCTTGCCCAAGCCTGCTTCGACCGGGGACCAGGCGGATGGCAGAAGATGATGGGCTTCATCAATGATGAGCCAGTGCGGCCGCGCCGTGCGATTGCGCAGGTGCTCGAGGTGAGGCAACAGACTGGCCAGAAAAGCGGGCCGATCGTCGAGGGCGATGCCCAGAAGATTGATCTCGACGCTAGCATCAGGAGATTCGAGGGCCCGCAGAATCGCTTTCGGATCCGGCGCCTCCTTAGCACTGCCGAACGCAATCGCGTCGGTGAAGCCGTCGTAATCCCCCTCAGGGTCGATCAGGCAGAACTGGTATTCATTTGCCACGAGTTGTTCCAGGATTCCGGAGACCGTCGTGGACTTGCCACTTCCGGAGCGTCCGGCCACCAGAATGCTTGCGCCGCGCGCATTCACGAGCACCGGCTCCTTCGCCCCATCCACCCGCTCGCCGAGGGTCAGCGAATGCCGTTTGAGTTTGGAATCGTAGTCTGCCAGATCGCGCGCAATCAGCTGCTCGCACAACTCGGTGACGCCCGCCCCGCGCGCTTTCGATAAAACGACGTCCGCACGCTCCTTCAGTGCTGGCAACGCATTGTCGACGGCAACCGAGCACTCGCAGACCTTCAGAAACGCGTGGTCGTTCTCCGCGTCCCCGACCCCCACAACGTTGTGGGGCGAGAGTTGCAACTCCTCCAACGCCGTTGCGAGTCCCGTGCCCTTGTTCACGCCGGAGGGTAGAACCATCACCGCGCCTTTATTGAAGATTACCTGCAGGTCCAGCCCCAGATCCCGGATGGCTTTCAGCACCTCTTCTTCGTGCGGCTTCCACGTGGCCACGATGGTCTTGCCAGCGGAAAATGGCACTCCCCTCTCCTGCAGCAGCGAGAGAAACCGCTGATTGGGTGGCTCAGTCAAAAGCTTCTGATCGCGGCTTTGCGGACGATACAGCAGCCCTCCGTTTTCCACGACCACGCGATCGAACAGATCGAGAGGGGGAAAAACCCTGCAAATGTCCGGCAGGTGCCTGCCGGTCACCAGGATCAGTTTGCGCCCCGAGGCGCGCAGGCGCTCGAGAGCGTCGAGGGTTGAGTCGTCAACCTTTCCGTCGGTTGCCAGCGTGCCATCGTAATCCGCCGCAAGAACAAGAAAACGCATGGTCCTGCTTGGATGCGGGCGCCCCGGCGAATTGCTGCCGCAGGGGCTACTTTAATGCGGGAAAGAGCGCTTCAGAGGCCAATAGTCGCAGTGTGATTCAGATCACAGCCGGTTGTGAGGCGGCGGATTGACGGGTGCGGCGGCGGAAGACTATCCTTGAAGTTGAAATTGAAATTCATTTTCAAAATCAAAGCCTGCGGATTCAGGCCAGTATTCAGGCTGGACCGGCAGGAAACGCCTCTCCAGCCATTGCATAGTTCAGTTCCGGAATACCGGGGTTAGCTCGAATGTTGGATGCATTCATTATCACTCTCCGCGAAGGGGTTGAGGCCGCACTGATCGTCGGCATCACCCTGGCCTACCTGACCAAAATCGGGCGCGCCGAACTGCGCAAAACCGTTTATGCCGCGCTGGCCGCCGCTTTCCTGGGCAGCATCGGCGTCGCTATCGTCATCTCTCGCACCCACCTGAATGAGGACGTGTTCGAGGGCTGGATCATGCTGGTGGCCGCCTTCTTCGTCGTCACCATGGTCGTCTTCATGATGAAGACCGGGCGCAAGCTGAAGGGTGAGATCGAGGGCAAAGTCGGACTGCTGGCAGGCAACGACGCCTGGTTCGGCCTGTTCATTTTCATCTTTCTGATGGTGTTGCGCGAGGGCGCGGAGACGGTGCTCATCCTTTCCGCTGTCTCGCTGAACTCGACCGAACTGATGAGCTTTCTGGGGACGCTGCTGGGCGTCTTGTGCGCTATTGCCTTCGGCGTGATGTTCGTAAAGGGCAGCGTCCGCATCAACCTGCAGAAGTTCTTTAAAGTAACGACGGCGATTATGTTTCTGGTCGCCGCGCAATTGCTGATCTCCGGACTGCATGAGCTTTCTGAGAGCGGAGTAATCGCCTCCTCGAAGCGGGAAATGGCTCTTCGTCACAATTTTCGCGATGGCGGCTTTGATGGTGTTGTTTGAAGCTAAGCGGCGTGCGCCTATGCTGGCGCCCAATGCTTCTCCTGCAGAGCGCCGCAAGGCAACGTGGACAGCGCGCCGGGAGCGCCTCTGGATGGGATCGGTTTACACCTTCTCGTTCATCTTCATCGCGATGGTTACGGCGGAGTTTGTCTATACGAAGAATGTGAGCGCACTCTCGCCGGCAACCCAAGTAACTTTCACCAACGGCAAGGTGTCCATTCCGTTGTCCCAGGTTTCCGATGGCGATTTGCATCGTTTTCAAGCCAAGGAAAACGGCACCGACGTGCGATTCTGGCTCTATCAGAAGCCAGATGGAAAGATCGCCACCGTTTTCGATGCCTGCGAGATCTGCGGTTCCGTGGGCTTCTATAAGAGCGCGAACGGCGTAGTCTGCAAGAACTGCGCCGCTCCGATCAATCCCCAGTCGGTCGGAACGTCTGGCGGATGCAATCCGATCCCGTTGAAGGCCACGCAAACGGCCGACGCCATCATTGTCGAGGAGGCCGATGTTGCGGCCGGAACCCGCATCTTCGGGCAACAGTAAGCCATGTTCGTGCGGCTGGTTTACGAATCATTTCGGCGGCAGCAGCGGCGCAAACTCCTGGCGGGAGCCGCCATTACGCTGGGCGTCACCGTTGCCACCGCCATGATTGCGGTCGCTACCGACATCGGCGACAAGATCAATCGCGAACTCCGCACCATTGGCGCCAACCTGGTTGTGACTCCGCAAGAAGATTCGCTCGACGTGGAAATTGGCGGAGTGAATCTGAAGCCTCCCAGTGATGGGGCATTCCTCAACGAAGCCGACCTGCACAAGATCAAAGGGATTTTTTGGCACAACAACATCACTGGATTCGCTCCCATGTTGCCCGTCACTGCGGCCGTGGACCATGCTGGCAAGCGGCAAGATGTGACCGTGCTGGGAACTTACTTCGCCAAGCAGCTTAAGTACGGAACTGAGGCGTTCACCACAGGCGTGCGCAATACGCATCCCTGGTGGAAGGTTTCCGGAGACTGGCCCAACGACGAATCGAGTGACGTTCTGGTGGGGGAACGGCTGGCCGCGCAGCTGGATGACAAACCGGGAGACACGCTGAATGTCTCCGGACGGCAGGTGCATGTCAGCGGAATTCTGTCGAGCGGCGGCGCAGAGGACGACGAAATTGTTGCCCCGCTCTCGCTCGCACAACAGATCCTCGGCAAACCCGGAGCAGTCCGGCGTGTGTATGTCAGCGCCCTGACCAAGCCCGAAGACGCCTTCGCCCGGCGTGATCCGAAGAGCCTTTCCGGCGCGATCTACGATCGCTGGTACTGCACTCCATACCCGCAGGCCATTGCGCTGCAACTCACAGAAGCCATCCCGCACTCCAACGCGACCCAAATCCGCCAAGTTTCGCAGAATGAAGGCGCGGTGCTGACCCGCATCGAAGGCCTGATTTTCCTGATCACGTTGGCGGCTCTCTTTGCCTCCGCGCTGGCAGTATCCGCCGCCATGGCGACCACGATGTTCGAGCGCCGCGCCGAAGTTGGCCTAATGAAAGCTCTCGGCGCGGGCAAACTGATCGTAGCTTCCGTATTCTTCGCTGAAGCCGCTCTGCTGGCGCTGCTCGGAGGAATCGTGGGCTTCGGGATCGGTAGTGTGCTCGCGCATCAGATCGGCCATTCAATCTTCAATTCCGATATCTCCATTCCGCCAGTGCTGTTGCCCGTGATCCTGGCCATCGCAGTGATTGTCACATTCGGCGGCAGCGCGGCCGCAATCC
>QHVR01000527.1 GCA_003223595.1 Acidobacteriota bacterium | reverse complement strand
GGCTCAGATAATTGCAGGTTTTCCAATACGTCTCAATCTTACGCAGTTCTTGCTCGCTAAGCGGCTTCCCGTCGACGCTGGATCGAGTAGGTGCATAAGGGCTGAGTTCGGCAACTTCGGCGGGAACTGAGGCTTCAATCGTGCTCATAGACACTCCTTCTCGTTAGCCTATGCCCGAAGCTCGAAAGGACACAATGCCTGCGCGATGAATTTTGCAGAGATTCGAACGTCTACACGAAAACCCTGAGAGTTCGACTGAACGGTACAGCCGCTGCGCTGTGTTAGCCGACGAGTCCGGTTCTCTATTACACTCTTCTCCGCATGCTACGCATCGACGCCCACCAGCACTTCTGGATCTACAATGAGCGCGATTTCTCCTGGATCGACGATTCCATGGCGGCTCTGCGGCGGAATTTTCTTCCTGCGGATTTGAAAACTGAACTCAAGGCGAACGATTTTCACGGTTCCGTTGTAGTGCAGACGCGGCAGACCCTGGAAGAAACGCGCTGGCTTCTCGCGTTAGCGGAGCAGAATCCCTGGGTGCTGGGAGTCGTCGGCTGGGCCGACCTTTGCAGTCCTGATATTAGCTTGCAATTGAAAAAACTGGCTGAACATCCCAAGCTCGTGGGACTACGTCACATTGTGCAGAGTGAACCCGACGATCGCTTTCTCCTCCGGCCCGAGTTCCTTCGCGGCATTGCCGCGCTGGAACAATTCGATCTGGCGTACGACATACTGATCTATGCGAAACATCTTCCAGTCGCCAGCGAGTTCGTGCAACGCTTTCCGCATCAGCGCTTCGTTCTGGACCACATGGCTAAGCCTCCAATCAAACCTAAGGAGATCGATTCGTGGGCTGACGGAATTCACCGCCTCGCGGCCTTTCCCAACGTGTTCTGCAAAATCTCAGGGTTAGTGACGGAAGCCGACTGGCAACACTGGACTCGGGACGATATCGCTCCGTATCTCGAAGTAGCGTTCCATTCGTTCGGTCCTGACCGGCTCATGATTGGCTCGGATTGGCCCGTGTGCCTGGTCGCAGCCTCTTACGCCCAAGCCACCGGGCTGGTTAAGGACTACATCTTGAAAAAAGCTCCGGACCGTTTGTCCGATGTGCTGGGTGGAAACGCACAGCGATTCTGGCGTTTGCCGCAGAGCGCGGGTTGCAAAGGGGATGCTTTACAATAGCGCGACGAACGAACATCCTCGATCGACATGCCTTCCCGCGTTCTCCAACTCGATCCGCGCGACAACGTTCTCATTGCTCTCACCGACCTGCAACCCGAAAATCCGGTCACATTTCAGGGCCAAAGCTATACGCCCGTGGTCAAGGTTCCCGCCAAGCACAAATTTGCGACCCGATCGCTTGCACTTGGCGACAAGGTGGTGATGTACGGTGTCGTGGTTGGAAAAGCGAGTAAGCCGATCGCGACGGGAGAACTCTTGACCATCAGCAACGTACAGCATCAGGCCTCGCCGTTCCGCGAGCAGTCGAAACCATATGCCTGGTCCCCACCCGATGTGTCTCCCTGGCGAAAGGAAACTTTCCTCGGATACCGCCGGTCTGACGGTCAGGTTGGCACTCGCAACTACTGGCTGGTTGTTCCCCTCGTCTTCTGCGAAAACAAGAATATTCAGGTCCTGAAGCAGGCGTTCGAGGAAGAACTGGGCTTCGCCGCACCTCAACCCTACCGCCGTCAGGTTGCGGAACTTGTCAGGCAATACAAAAGATCGGAGCCGCCCTCTTCTTCGGAATCGAGCGGGCGTGAGCGCCTTTTCAAGAACGTGGACGGCATCCGCTTCCTGCTGCATGAGGGCGGGTGTGGAGGAACGAAGGAAGACTCAAATAATCTTTGCGGCCTGATTGCCGGATACATTCACAATCCGAACGTCGCCGGAGCGACGGTTTTGAGCCTGGGATGCCAGCATGCTCAGGTCGCGATGCTGCGTGAGCAGATTCGTCAGCGCAACCCCCATTTCGGCAAACCGCTATTCATCTTCGAACAGCAAAGAAGTGGTTCTGAAGCCGCGATGATGTCGGAGGCGATTCAGAAAACTTTCTCCGGGCTGGTCGAAGCCAACGAGGCTCAGCGCACTCCCGCCCCTCTGTCATCCTTGTGCGTCGGGCTGAAGTGCGGAGGCTCCGACGGCTTCTCAGGAATCTCTGCCAATCCTTCGATCGGACACACGGCGGATCTGATAGCGGCTCTCGGCGGCCGAACCATCCTTTCCGAATTTCCGGAACTCTGCGGCGTGGAGCAGGAACTCATCGACCGCGCAGTAAATCCGGCAGTTGGCAATCGCTTTATTCAACTCATGCGGGATTATGCGGCGCGCGCCGCCGCCGTTCGCGCCAGTTTCGAAATGAATCCTTCGCCCGGCAATATGCGAGATGGCCTGTTAACCGACGCCATGAAGTCAGCTGGCGCCGCCAAAAAAGGCGGTACGTCTCCGGTCACAGCCGTGCTTGATTATCCCGAATATTCCACTGATCCCGGCCTTCACTTGCAGTGCACTCCGGGCAACGACGTTGAATGTGTCACCGCGCAAGTAGGCGCTGGTGCATCTGTAGTTCTTTTTACAACCGGGCTGGGCACGCCTACCGGCAATCCGATTGCCCCCGTCGTAAAGCTATCCACCAACTCCGAACTGGCCGCCAGAATGCATGACATTATCGACATCGATACTGGGCCAATTATCGCGGGCCAGAAAACGATTCAGCAGATGGGAGAGGAGATCCTGGACCTCACCAGACGGGTTGCCAGCGGCGAGGTGCGAACCAAGGCCGAGATCAAAGCGCAAGAGGATTTCATTCCGTGGAAACGCGGAGTGTCGCTCTAATGAAGCTCGACGCCCATGCCAGTTCGTTTCGCCTCGGTGGCAAAGTCGCAATCGTCACCGGGGCTGGCAGCGGTATCGGGCAGGCGATTGCCCTGAAATTTGCCTCCAATGGCGCGTCAATTCACGTTTTTGACCTTAACCCGTCTGCGGCAGCCGAGACTTGCGACCAGATCGCTGCCGCAGGCGGTTCCGCTTTCCCCCACCAATGTGATGTAACCAATCCCAACGAAGTAACTGCAACATTTCAGGAATTAACTCGCCGCCACCGAGTCGACATCCTGGTCAATAACGCCGGCATTTCGCACATCGGAACGGTCGAGAGCACCACGCCGGAGGATTTTGATCGCATCGTGCAGGTCAACATCAAAGGTTATTACAGCTGCATGCGTGCCGTTGTGGGCCACATGAAAACTTCTGGCGGAGGGATCATCCTGAACCTGGCTTCAATCGCTGGATCGTCCGGTCTGCCGGATCGCTTTGCATACTCCATGAGCAAGGGTGCCGTAATCGCGATGACCTTCTCTGTTGCCCGGGATTATCTGCCGCACAAAATTCGTTGCAACTGCATTTCTCCGGCGCGCGTGCACACTCCATTCGTGGATAGCTACCTCGCAAAAACCTATCCCGGCCGCGAGCAAGAGATGTTTGAAAAGCTTGCGCATGCCCAGCCCATCGGGCGCATGGCGGAACCGGCGGAAGTGGCGTCTCTCGCTTTGTTCTTGTGCTCCGACGAAGCCTCCTTCATTACTGGCGCGGACTATCCGCTGGACGGAGGCTTCTTCAATCTTCGAGGTTAGAGAATGGACCTGCAACTCAAAGACAAAGTCATCATCGTGACCGGCGGCGCCAAGGGAATTGGCGCGGGCATCGTGCGTGCGTGCGCAGCGGAAGGGGCGCTCCCCGTCATCGTGGGGCGCGATGCGGACACCGGCAAGCAGGTGCAGGATGAAATTCAAAAAGCTGGCGGCCGCTGCGGACTGATCAGCGTAGAGCTTTCGAGTCCCGAGAGTTGTTCCAATTCCGTGGATCAGGTGCTGAAGAGTTTCGGGCGACTAGATGCCCTCGTTAACAACGCCGGCCGCAATGACAAAGTCGGACTCGAGGATGGCAATCCTGACGAATACGTGGCCTCGCTGCAGCGCAACCTCGTGCACTACTACGCCATGGCACACTACTCGCTGCCGTACCTGAAACGTTCGCGGGGCAGCATCGTGAACATTGGCTCGAAGACCGCCGTCACGGGACAAGGCAACACGTCCGGATACGCCTCATCGAAAGGCGCAATTATGGCCCTCACGCGGGAGTGGGCTGCAGAACTGCTGCCCTACGGAATTCGTGTGAATACAGTGATTCCTGCCGAAGTGATGACGCCGCTCTACCGCAGTTGGCTGGATACTTTTCCGAATCCCAAGGAGAAGCTGGCCAACATCATTTCCAAAATTCCGCTGGACAAGCGCATGACGACATCGGAAGAAATTG
>QHVR01000820.1 GCA_003223595.1 Acidobacteriota bacterium | reverse complement strand
CTCTTGCCAGCCCACTTCGCGTAGGCGCTCGCTTCCGCGTGACTGACGTAAACTGGCCAATTGGGGCGAAGTGGAATCTCGTCAAACATCGTCCGGTAGAACCACGCCTCATTCCGTTTTCTCCAGAACACTGGTTGTGTAATCCGAGATTCCGTTTTCCAGTTCCAGTCTTCATCGTTCCAGAGACTCCGGGTTTCGTATCCCCCAGCATTCAGGAAATCGAGAAACTGCCCGTTTGTGACCATGTATTTGTCGATCTCAAACGAAGGCACGTCGACGGTATGGCGTTCGAATTCGTTGTCCCACCCGAAGTCATCGGAATTGCGGCTCAAACCGAGGGTTGCGGCTCCGGCAGGAATTGAGATCATCTGTAGTTCCGGGGAAGGGGTAAGCAAGGGAGTCGAAGAGTCTTGACGGATTTTGCGATCGAGCGGCAACTGATGAAACATATACGCCAAGGTTTCGAGGTGCATTAACCGGTGCGATAGCGACATTGAGAAGAGTTGCCAGAGAAAAACCATCGTGAGAGGAACCATCGCCGGCCGGCGTGGCGGTCGAGAGTCTCTCGTCCAGCGCAGCCCTGATCTGGCGTACATACTCGCGCACGATTTCGAGCGAAGGCCAGTCCGCTGGTTGATCGGTGGGTAACCCGCCTCCGACCGGATCGATGCCAAAAGCAAATAGCCGGTCCAGTTCCGGGTGGAAAGTTTTCATCCCGAGCGCGCGTTCATGCAGGAGATTCCAGTCGAAGGCCTCGAGATGGCCGACATAAAAGATGATGCGATGCCGCTCGGGAATGGGCCGGTCGTAGATTGCTTCCGTCTTCACGAGCGCGAACAGCGCGTCACTCCTACGCCGCGCCTCGAGCATTCTCTGCCGTAAATGCTGCCCGACAGCAACGTCCTTCTCAATGGTCGGCATGGTATCTCCTGAATGGCGATTGAGAATATCGAGAGCAGATTCGTTATGTTGCGGGACCCTACAACCCCAGCCCAGATAAATTCCACGCAGGTGTGGATGCAGCCTCCAGCCCCAACCTTCACCGCGTAGAATCAAAGCAAATGCACATACCCGTGTTTCACGTTGATGCATTCACGGACCGCGCTTTTCGAGGCAATCCGGCGGCAGTCTGTTTTTTAGACTTTTGGTTAGATGACGCCTTATTGGGCAAAGTCGCTAGAGAAAATAACCTCCCGGCCACAGCATTTCTGGTGCCTTCCGTCACGGGGTACGCATTGCGCTGGTTTTCACCTGTGTGCGAGTTGAAGCTCTGCGGACATGCCACCCTGGTCGCCGCCTTTGTTTTGTTTCACTTCGTCAGCCCGCAACTCGATGAAGTCGTCTTTTCTACACGGTTTCGCGGTGATTTGAGGGTACAAAAGGGCGGCGACCTGCTCGCCATGGAGTTCCCTGCGCTAGCTGCAACAACTTGCGCACCCACGCCCGAGTTGCTGTCGGCTGTTGCGCCTGGCCTGCGGACGGCAGACATTCTGGAAACCTTCGCCGGAAACCAGACCTACGTCGTGCTACTGGCATCGCAGGCTCAGGTTCAAAGTTTTCAGCCGGACATTGCGCGTCTGGAAACACTGCACCCGGAAGTTGTCGTGATCACTGCCCCGGCACTGCCCCGGGTGATGAAGTGGACTTCGTTTCACGTTATTTCGCACCTGGATATGGCCTCCCCGAGGATTGGGTCACCGGTTCATCCCACTGCCTCCTCGCTCCAATTTGGGCGGAGCGACTCGGAAAACCCACCCTGAAAGCTCGGCAACTTTCCGCGCGTGGAGGAGAAATGACCTGCGAATTGAGGGGCGATCGGGTGATGTTGCAAGGCAAGGCCGTAGCCACCCTGAAAGGCTCCTTGACGTTGTAGTTCAGGGAACTTCTCAGCGGGACTGGTTCTTCTTGCGCAGAAACTCCCGCACTACTTCCTCCGGGTCCCGATGCTGCCCGTCGACGGCATAGTTCATCTGTTGCATCTCGGAATCGGAGATGGTGTTGGCCAGTGCATCGAGAACCGGAAGGAGTTCCGGATGCGCTTTGACCAGTTGTGCGCCAATGACAGGCACGGCCTCGTACGGAGGAAAGTAGTGCCGATCATCCGCGAGAACGAATAAGTCCAGAGCCGGAATCAACCCGTCGGTCGCATTACCGCCGGCAAAATCGATCTGCCGTTCCTTCAACGCCCGGGCGAGCAGCCCAAGATCCATGATTCGCGGCCTCTCGGCAAAATGCAGTCCATAGGTCTTGATTAAGCCCTCATAACCGTCGGGGCGCTCCATAAATTCGTATCCAAATCCGGCGCGCCAATGCGGGGCGTACGCGGCAGCTTCGGACAGCGTCTTCAAACTGAGGCGGCGCGCGTCTTCACCTCGGATTTCCATGGCGAAGGTGTCATTGAAGCCGAACTCAGGGCCGAGTGTCAGTCCGAAGCGGCGTTCATACTCGCTCTTGACCCGCTGGTAAACATCTTTGCGGTCCCCACTCGCGCTTTCCTTCAAGACCGCCGTTAGTGCAGTCCCGGTGTATTCGGGATATATATCGATGCGTCCGGACAGGATTGCCTGCTGGCAAATGTAGGTTCCCGCCAGATAAAAACGGCGTTCCACCGTCAGATTACT
>QHVR01000819.1 GCA_003223595.1 Acidobacteriota bacterium | reverse complement strand
TGCTGGCCGCCGGCGAGCAGATCATGTCGCGCATGCAGCTGCAGTCGCTGGTCATCACGCGCGGGCGCGACGGCATGGCAGCGTTCAACCACAAGCACAAGCCAGTCGACATTCCGATCTTCGGGTCCGACCAGGTCGCTGATGTTACTGGCGCGGGCGACACCGTGATTGCCGCATTCACTGCCGCCTTGGCGGCCGGCGCAACCACGGAAGAGGCCGCCCAGGTCGCCAACTACGCCGGCGGAATCGTGGTGATGAAGCGCGGCACCGCCACCGTCTCCCGAGATGAGTTGCTGCACGCCATAGAACAGACTCCGCCGGCCACACGACCTCATTGAGCGCAGAAAGCAAAATCCTGACCCGCGATCAGCTTCGCGAACAAGTGGAGCAATGGCGTCGTGCCGGCGAGCGCGTCATCCTGGCCAACGGCAACTTCGATCTGCTGCACGTCGGCCATGTGCGCTACCTGCGCGGCGCCAAGGCGCTAGGCGGACAACTGGTGGTCGCAATCAACTCCGATCAATCGGTGCGGACTCTGAAAGGCGAGGATCGCCCCATCATGCCGGAGCGGGAGCGCGCCGAAATCGTATCTGCCCTCGCGGACGTGGACGCGGTGATCGTATTTCCGGAGTTGGACGTCCGCTCCATCATTCGCGAGATCCGCCCGGATATCCACGCCAAGGGAACCGACTACACCGCCGACACTGTACCGGAGCGCGACGTAGTCGCCGACTGCGGTGGGCGGGTTGCCATTGTCGGCGATTCCAAAGATCACTCCACCAGCGAGATTATCCGCTCGCGGCTGTCTTCGAGGAAGTCTTGATCGACGGTCAACGACGGGACATCGACCGCCTGCTCATCGTCCGTCTGAGTGCGATGGGAGACGTGATCCACACCCTGCCCGCGGCCCAAGCCCTGCGCGAGGCATTTCCTGATGCCGTGATTGGCTGGCTGGTCGAGGAACGCTGGACTGAGCTCTTATGTGCTCCGGGCACTCCTCGCCGCGGACTGCGCTCCCCCGGCCGGCCCCTGGTCGATTGGGTTCATGTCGTCAGGCTCACGGGATTGTTTGAGATGCCAACCCTCGAGCAGATCGCGCGCGTGTGGAACGACGTGCGCAGCGTCAATTACCAGGTTGCGGTCGATCTGCAGGGAGCAATCCGCTCCGCGGTGCTGGCGCGGATGTCACGCGCTCCCGTCATCTATGGCGCGCGGCAGACGCGCGAATCTCCCGCCACGCTCTTTTATACTCGCCAGGAAATTGCACGCGGCGCCCATGTAATCGAGCAGAACTTGTCGCTCGTGCAAACCCTGACTGAAACCAGCTTGCATCCGGGCCCCTTGCAACTTCCGCGCGATGTGGCCACCGAGCAGCGAATTGACGAGCGCCTCGTGGAAGCAGGACTGGAAAATCTCGTCATCATCAACCCCGGCGCCGGCTGGGGCGCAAAGCGCTGGCCTGCGCAGCGCTATGGCGCGGTGGCTCGCGCGCTCGCCTGCTGCGGCCTGCGCTCGATCGTGAATTACGGTCCGGGCGAGGACCAACTGGCCCACGAAGCCGAGCAAGCCAGTGAAGGCGCAGCCAAAGCCTTCGCCTTTTCGCTCACCGAGCTGATTGCGCTCACTCGCCGGGCGAAGCTATTCATCGGGGGCGATACTGGCCCGCTGCACCTGGCCGCCGCGCTGCAGGTTCCAACCGTGGCCATCTTCGGCCCCACCGATCCCGCGCGCAATGGTCCTTACGGCACGCACAGCATCGTGCTGCGCAATCCTGCCAGTCCCACATCGCACACCCGCCGTGCGCAGCCGGACGAAGGCATGCTGGAAATCACCGTCGACGCCGTGGTGGACGCCGCCCGTCGTCTCCTCACTGGCACCGAGGCCTCCCATGGTTGAGTGGTCGCGCGTTGCGCGTCGCATTCGCGTCCCCCTGGGATTCGCCTTTGCCGTTCTCTACTTCTGGCTGGCGCGGCCCAGTTGGCGTTCCCTCGCGTTCGGCGCAGTCCTGATTATCCCCGGGCTTGTGATTCGCGCCCTTGCCTCGGGGCACGTTCGCAAAAATGAAGCGCTGGCGATGTCGGGTCCGTATGCCTATACGCGCAATCCGCTTTATCTCGGCTCGCTCCTGATAGGCATTGGCTTCGCTTTCGCGGCCCGCAGTTGGTGGGTGGGCGTTGTGCTGATCGCGATGTTCTTCGCCATATACGTCCCGGTGATCCGCAGTGAAGAAGCGTTCCTTCGCGAGAGGTTCCCCGAATTTGAGGCTTATGCGAAGGCAGTCCCCAGAATGATCCCACGTCTCACGCCCGCGTTTCGGGACCAGGCCGCTGGAGGATTCTCGATGAATCTGTATCTCAAACACCGCGAGTACAACGCACTGCTCGGTGCAGTGGGGATGACGGCGGGCCTGATCGTGAAGATGAACTTCTTGGCTAATTAGCAAACTGCCATCGCCCGCGTTACGGCGAGAATCATTTCTTCCGCATGGCAGCGAACGACA
>QHVR01000525.1 GCA_003223595.1 Acidobacteriota bacterium | reverse complement strand
TTCCCCCGCGCCGGCGTGGGTTGCTTATTTTGTCAGACAATCTTGCAGCACTCCGGTTGGATTCATGCGTTCGCTTCTCGTTTCCGCTTTCAGATGCCGTTTTAACCAAAAGCAGAACGGGAGGTTTTAGGCCCTCCGGTTAGTCTTGAAACTCCCGCGATCTTCCGGGATTTTTTACTTGACGCGAGCATGGTGGGATGAGGGTCCCCCTACTCTGCCTGGTTCTCACGCTCGCTTGCCGGTGTCTCGCAGCGGTGGGCATTACCACCAACAGCCTTCCCAATGGCACTTTCAACAAGTCGTATTCA
>QHVR01000524.1 GCA_003223595.1 Acidobacteriota bacterium | reverse complement strand
TGTCGGAACGCTGCCCGCTGGGGTCACCACGAAGGTGTCCAGCACCACGACGTCACTGGCGCTGAGTGGGACTCCGAGCAGTGCAAGCACGTACGCGCCCACAGTGCAGGTGACTGGTTGCGGGGGCGTCACATACAAGCATTCCTATTCGATCGCGATCCAGGGCACGACGAATCACGTGGTGGATGTGAACTGGAAAGCCTCGACTACGTCCGGCGTCACGGGATACAACCTGTATCGGAGTCCGGATGGCGTGAACTGGAAGAAGTCGAACGTGAGCTTGATTGCTTCCACGATGTACAACGACGCCACCGTGGCCAACGGAAGCACCTACTACTACGCGGCTACGGCGGTCGATATTTACGGACACGAAAGCAGCAAATCAGCGTCCATCAAAGTGAGCGTGCCGTAGGAGGCCAGCTTGGGGGTAAGTGGCCCGGGGCACCCCAGACGCCATAGGAACCTCGGATCAAACTGTGGAATCCAATCTCCTCGATTAAGAGCGTTCGTCTTGTTGCATGCGTTGCGT
>QHVR01000526.1 GCA_003223595.1 Acidobacteriota bacterium | reverse complement strand
AGGGCATGGGCCTGCATCCGGCCGTCTCGGGCAAATGGTATCAGCCCGTTCCGCTCGAAAAGGCGGTCACTGATGAAGCCGCAAGCTCCTTCGCGATGACCGTGAACGGCAAACAGCAGCAGCTTACCGATGCCCAGGACTACATGTTGTCCACGTGGTTCGCGGCTCCCGCAGGCAAGGACACGAAAGCCGAAAGCGACGTCGATGCCCCGATTGTGTTCGTCGGCTTTGGAGTCACGGCTCCCGATCAGAAATACGACGATTACGCCGGGGTCGATGTGCATGGCAAAATCATCGCGACGATCTACGGCGCGCCGTCTTCCTTCCCATCGACTGAGCGCGCCTACTACTCCGACGGGGTAATTAAGGCGAAGAACGCCGTGGCGCACGGAGCCGCTGGCGTCATCTCCATCATGCTGCCGGAGGACTGGAAGCGTTACCCGTGGGAATGGCTCGTGCCGCAGATTCAGATGGGAGAGATGCACTGGCTCAACCAAGACGGCGCGCCGCACGACTTCTTCCCACAGCTAAAAGGGTATGTTCTGTTAAGTGAGAAGACGGCGGAGGCGCTGTTTGCGGGCGCTCCGAAAAGTCTCGCCCAGGTCTTCGCAGCCGCCAAAGCGAGCAAGCCGCAGGCGTTCGCTCTTTCCGCGTCAGCCCGCATTCACACCGTTGCGAACACGACCGTGATTGAGAGCCCCAACATCGTTGCCGAACTGAAAGGCTCCGATCCCTCTCTGCGGGATCAATACGTCGTCTACACCGCGCACGTCGATCATCTGGGGATTTGTCCGGCAGTGGAGGGCGATAACGTGTGCCATGGCGCGCTCGATAACGCTTCCGGCACCGCTTCGCTGCTGGAGATTGCCCGCGCCTACGCGAGCCTGCCTAAGCCGCCCCGCCGCTCAGTGCTCTTCGTATTCGTCACCGGAGAAGAAATGGGCCTGCTCGGCTCCGACTACTTTGCGCATTATCCAACGGTCCCGCTGAAATCAATCGTCGCCAACGTGAATATCGACGGCGCGCCGGGCGCCTATTTTCCTATGAAAGACGTGGTCGTGCTGGGGAGCGAGCACTCCAGCATGTCCGACGAAGTGAATTCCGCGGCTAAGGCTTTGGGTTACGATCTCAGCCCCGATCCGATGCCGGAAGAAGTCCTGTTCATCCGCAGCGATCAGTATTCCTTCGTGCTGCAGGGCGTGCCCGCGGTCGATATCACCGATGGCGTGAAGTCGACTGACCCGAAAGTCAACGGGGTCGAGGTCGTTAAGAAATGGCTGGTCACGCGCTATCACACGCCACTTGACAATATGGAACAGCCAATCGATTTCGAGTCGGCGGCCAAAGGTTCGCTCATGAACTTCCTGGTCGGATACGAAGTTGCGCAACGACCCGGTGTGCCCGAGTGGAACAAGGGAGATTTCTTCGGTACCACCTTCGGACCCAGACACGCGGGGAATGCCACGGGAGAGTAGTCCTAAGCCCGGCCTCCCTGTCAGGAAGCTGTCCGCTTCCGGACGGTCCAACGCCATGAAGGGACACTCGAGGTCCGGCGTCATTCTTGAAGTGCAAGAAATGCAAGCATTTCCCCGGTTAAGAGTTGGAAGATGACCTGCTGCAACTCTCCACACACTGGGGGATAGCATGTTCTCAACATTCCTGCAGGACTGCCGCTTCGCGCTGCGGCAATTGCGCAAGACTCCGGGCTTCACTACAACGGCCGTGCTCACCTTGGCCTTGGGCATCGGGGCGAATGCCGCCGTATTCACCTTGATCCATGCCGTGCTCCTGAAGAATTTGCCAGTCGCCAAGCCTGAGAGTCTAGTCACACTGGGTGACAAAAACATGTGTTGCGTTGGCTCTGGATACGCGGACGATGGCGACTACGCTTTGTTCCCCACGGCCTTTTATGAGTATTTAAGAAAGAATGCCCCGGAGTTCGAAGAACTCGCCGCCATGCAGGCCGGATTTACCTTTCGGCCTATCGTCATACGCCGCGGCGGAACCCAGGAGAACGCCCGCTCGGTGGTGGGCGAATTCGTCTCCGGGAACTATTTCCGCACTTTCGGCTTGAACCCCGCGACCGGTCGATTATTCACCGATGCCGACGACGTGCACGGGGCTCCATTTACCGCGGTGATGAGCTACGAAACCTGGAAGAATGACTACGCTGGGGATCGCAGTGTCGTAAACAGCACGTTCTTCATCAACACCAAGCCCGTCGCCATCATTGGGATTGCGCCCGAACATTTCTACGGAGACCGCCTCACCAGCACGCCTCCTGACTTCTACTTGCCAATCCAATCCATGCCGCCTCTGGCGAATGTGACCTATGTTGACGATCCCGACGAGAACTGGTTGTACATGATCGGGCGGCTGAAACCCGGGGTCGCTCGGCCGCAACTTCAGGCAAAGTTAAGCGGCTTGCTCAGGCAGGTGCTGGCGCCGACGCGCACATATTCCTCGGAGAAGGACCGGGCTGCATTGGGGCGCGCGCATCTCGTGCTCACTCCTGGGGGCGCGGGCATCCAGGCGATGCAGGAAGAGTATTCGTCGCACCTGCAACTCCTTATGTGGACTGCCGCGCTGGTTTTGTTGATCGCCTGTGCCAACATCGCCAATCTGCTGCTTGCTCGCGGCATGGCGCGCAAGTCGGAGATGTCGGTACGGACCGCGCTCGGCGCGGGACGCGTCAGGATCGTGCGGCAATTGCTGACCGAGAGCGTGCTGCTGTCAGGACTGGGCGGTCTGGCCGGTATCGTTCTGGCGTATGCGGGAACGCAGATGTTGCTGGCGCTCGCATTTCCGGAAGCGAAGAACTTGCCGATCCATGCCGGTCCATCGCCCATGGTTCTGGGCTTTGCCTGCGGATTGTCACTGCTCACAGGTGTGGTGTTCGGGGTGGCGCCGAGCTGGATCGCAGCCAAGACCGATCCCGCGGACGCCCTGCGCAGCGGCACCCGCGCAACCGGTGGAGCTACCCTGCTGCAGCGTGGACTGGTGGTCCTTCAGGCCGCTCTATCGCTCGTGCTGCTGGTGGGTGCGGGATTGTTCTCGCAGAGCCTTCATAAGCTGCAGCACACGGACATGAAGCTCGATTCTACGAACCGCTACATCGTCCACATAAATCCCCAGGCGGCTGGGTACTCCCAGACCCAACTGGCCGATCTCTATCGGTCCATTGAGGATCAGTTTCACGCAATACCAGGCGTTGAGAAAGTGGGCCTCTGCTCCTATACGCCCATGGAGGACAATAACAACGGTACCGACATTCGCATCGAGGGAAGACCGGAGTTGGAGCTGCAAACTTCGGACATCAGGGTAGGTCCGGAGTACTTCGATTCGGTCGGGACCCGCGTGCTTATAGGCCGCGGCATTGGAATCCAGGACACCGAGACTTCTGCCACGGTTGCCGTGGTGAACGAGACTTTCGTGAAGAAGTTCTTTCGCCCTGGCGAAAACCCCATCGGGCATTATTTCGGCGGAGAAAAACACCCACACGACTATCAGATCATTGGAGTGGTGGAAGACACCGTATATACCGACGTGCGCTGGAAGGACCATCTGATGTACTTTGTACCGCTGTTGCAGCGACCCCCAAGCAGGAAGACACCGATCGACCAAGATGAAAGTTTGTACATTGGCGCAGTCGCAGTGAAAACATCTCATCCCATGCCGGACATGGAGGCGCTCGCTCGCGGCACGCTTTCACAGATCAATCCCAATCTGGCCGTAGTGCAATTCCAGACGTTCGACGCACAAATCGCTGATCGCTTTAGCGACGATCGCATGCTGGCACGATTGATCGCGCTGTTCGGCGCCTTGGCTCTGCTGGTTGCCAGTGTGGGTCTTTATGGCGTGAGCGCCTACAGCGTGGCGCGGCGGACGGCAGAAATCGGAATTCGTATGGCTTTGGGCGCCGAGCGCGCCAAAGTTACTGCGATGATCCTTCGCGCTGCGCTCATCCAGACAGCGTTGGGCCTGGCGATCGGGCTACCGATTGCCTTGCTCTGCGCGCGATTTGTGCAGGCGCAACTGTACGAGGTGAAAGGCGTGGATGTGACTGTGCTTGTCGGATCAGTTCTGACCCTGGCGCTGGCTGCATTTCTGGCCGGATTGATTCCAGCACGGCGCGCTGCCTCGATTGATCCCGCCAAGGCGCTGAGGACCGAATAAACCCGAGAGCACACGACCCGGGACGTGCAATCGCGAATCCGGGTTATTCGTGAGGCGGCTCCTGCAGCACTGATGCGGTGTTTATGCCGGTGGCGAGTTCGGGAATGATTCCCATCTGTACGTAGATGGGGCGCACGAGTTGGCGCACGACAGGGAGCTGCCAGGCAAACAGGGCCGCGCCGATTATGCAGATGGCGCCGCCGAGCATCAGCGTGTGCGGCGCGCCCATGCGATTGGCGACTGCGCCTGCGATCAGGCTGCCAAACGGCGCCACGCCCTGGAACGCCATCGAGTAGAAGCTCATAACCCGTCCGCGTTTCTCGTCTTCCGAAATAGTCTGCAGGATGGTATTGCTCGAAGCCATCTGCTGCATGAACGCGAACCCGGTCACGACCAGTAGCAGCAGCGAGAGCCAGAGCTGCCGGGAGGCGGCGAAAGCGATCAGAGAAGCGCCGAAACCCGCGGCGGTGATTGCAATGAGACGTCCGAGCCCGAGCACGCTGCGCCGGGCGGCCAAGGAGACGGCCCCGACGAGTGCGCCGACACCCGACGCTCCCATCAGAAAGCCGAAGGTGTGCGCGCCACCATGCAGGATGCTTCCGGCGAAAATCGGCATGAGCGCCGTGTAGGGCATGCCCACGAGACTGATCAGCGACAGCAGCAGAAGGATCGACCAGATCGGGCGGAAGCCGCGAACGTAATCCCAACCTTCGCGCACTTCGGATCGCACGCTGGCGTG
>QHVR01000815.1 GCA_003223595.1 Acidobacteriota bacterium | reverse complement strand
TCCTTATTTCGGCAGCGTGGCCACGAAGCCACCCGACGAAGACGCTGCCGTAAAACTCGCATGGGAATCGTCGCCGGATGCCTACGTGAACACCTGGAAATCTCCGGTGCTGCTGATCCACGGCGACGACGATCGCAACGTGCCGTTCAGCCAGACGGTTGATCTGGTGCAGCGCCTGCGCGCCCAGCATGTCCCCTTCGAACAACTCATCATGCCGGATGAAATCCACGGCTTTCTCATGTGGAAGAGCTGGATTCGCACCTACGGCGCCACCGCCCAGTTCTTCGACCGCACACTGAAGCAGGACGAGCGCATCGCTACCGGGGAATGAGAATAGGGACCTAGAAGCGCAGTATTTCTCGTGCTTAATGTCACAAAAGGAGACCTTCTCTTGAGCTCCACACTTGTGAGCGCGATCATGCTCGTTGCCGTCTCCGCCAGCTTTCTCCACGCCCAACAACCCAAGCCCACGGCGCGCGCCATCGTCGAAGAAATCAAGAAGCAAGTCGGCATCGAATGGCAGCAAGACA
>QHVR01000816.1 GCA_003223595.1 Acidobacteriota bacterium | reverse complement strand
CAAGGAAGACGACGGCCAACCGATCGCCAGTGTGCGCCTTACGCCTGACGGCAAGACCGCGCTGTATGCAGTGGGCACCGAGCTCAATGATGCTCAGGAAAGCGCCAATCCCGAAAGCTGGACCAAAGGCGCCAAGCAGCAGGTATTCGCCATAGATGTTGACGCAAAGAATGCCGCGCCTCGTTTGCTCGGCGAAATGGGGTGCCCGGAGGAAGGCTGCGAAGATATCCAGATCTCTCCGGATGGCAAGCAAGCCCTGTGGTCCGCCAAGAAGAAGTTGTGGATCGCCACGACTGACGGCAAGCAGCAGGCGAAAGAGCTGGCCACGGTTCGCGGCGACGCGGTTTCGCCGAAGTGGTCCCCGGATGGCAAGCACATCGCGTTTGTCAGCGAGCGCGGCTCTCACAGTTTCATCGCCATCTGCGATCCTGGCGGCAACTCTGTTCGCTACCTCGCCCCCACTGTCGATAAAGATTCCATGCCTCGCTGGTCTCCGGATGGCAAACAGATTGTTTTTGTTCGGACGCCAGGACAAGAAGCCAAACTTCCTCTGATTCCGGTGCGCCCTCAGCCCTGGTCTCTCTGGATCGCTGACGAAGTCAGCGGCACGGCGCATCAACTCTGGCATAGCGGCGACAAACTCGACGATTCCCTGCCCGGCCTCACTGAGGACACCTCCCTGAACTTCGCGGACGGACGCATCGTCTTCTCCTCCGAGCAGGACGGCCGCAACCACCTGTATTCGATCCCGCCCAGCGGCGGCACCCCCACGCTGCTGACCGCTGGCGATTTCGATGTGGAAGACGTGACGCTCACGCCGGACAAGAAATCCGTGATTTTTTCCTCGAATCAGGATGATGTCGATCGCCGCCATCTGTGGCGCGTGTCCGTGTCAGGCGGCTCTCCGCAAGAAGCGCTCACGAAAGGCGAGACGATGGAGTGGTCCCCCGTCGTAACCGCCGATGGCAAAAACATTCTCTGTCTGGGTTCAACCGCCACCGTTCCGGCGATGCCGTACCAGCTCACCGCGAATGGACGCGACATGATCGCGAAGCAGGCGCTCGGCGAGTTCCCCTCCTCCTCACTCGTCACCCCGAAACAGGTGATCTTCAAAAGTGAAGATGGATTGACTGTGCACGGCCAACTCTTCCTTCCACGGAATGCCAGCGGTAAAGTTCCCGGCCTGGTCTTCATGCATGGAGGCCCCATCCGCCAGATGATGCTCGGCTTCCATTACATGGACTACTACCACAACGCTTACGCGATGAATGAGTACCTGGCCAGCCGCGGATACGCTGTGCTCTCGGTCAATTATCGGCTGGGAGTGATGTACGGACGCGCTTTCCGCGAGCCGCCGAATACGGTTTGGCGCGGCGCCGCTGAATACAAAGACGTTGTCGCCGCGGGCCGCTACCTGCAAGCGCTGCCTGAAGTGGATGGCGACAAGATCGGCCTTTGGGGCGGATCCTATGGAGGCTTCCTCACCGCCATGGGCCTCGCGAAAAATTCTGA
>QHVR01000523.1 GCA_003223595.1 Acidobacteriota bacterium | reverse complement strand
AGCACCGCCGAGCGCGCGCCTTCCGCGCAAACTGGCCGTGCTAAGCCGCCTCCTGGCCGTAATCGCCGTGGCTCTTTTGGCCATCGCTGCCCGGCCGGCACCGCGCCAGTCCGCAACCACTCCGAGGCAGCGCTATCTATCCCCAATCGAGGTCGCGATCACCCCAGATGGCCGCCTGCTCTACGTAGTCTGCCAGGACAGCGATGAAGTGAGAGTAGTCGAGGTCGCCTCCGGCAAACTCATCAAAGCCGTTCCCGTAGGTCATGTGCCCCGCGCCATATCCCTCTCAGCCGACACTAAGACCCTGTTCATCACCAACGCATGGTCCGACACAGTCTCCGTCGTCGACACCACCACGCTTGAAGTCGTTCGAACTTTGCCCACCGGCTTCGAGCCCAGCGGCGTCGTCTTTGACTCCAGAGCCAAGGCCCTTTACGTCGCTAACCGCCTCAGCAATGACATTTCCGTCATCGATTTCAAGACTGGGAGGGAAACCAAGCGCCTTCTGGCCGGAAGAGGCGCAAGCTATTTGTCCTTGTCCCCTGACGGAAAGTTCGTTTACTGCACGCACGTGTATCCCAATCCCGGCGCATTCCGCAGCCAGCCGCAATCAGAAATCACGGTCATCGATACAAACACGCAAACCGTCGTCGAACGCAAGCCCCTGCACAATGTCGCGGGCGCGTTCCACCTCGCCACTTCCGCCGATGGCAAGCTCTCCGTATTGGCTCAGCTCAGGCCGAAAAATCTGATTCCGCTCGCGCATGTGGAGCACGGCTGGGTATTCGGCGATTCCCTTACTCTGTTTGGATCGGACGTGCGCGGCATGGTCCAGATCCCTCTGGATGAACTCGATCGCTACTATGCCCTGCCCTGGGCTGTAGCGATTACGCCAGAGAAATCGAAGCTGTTCCTGACCACAGCGGGAGCTCAGAGCGTTACCGTAATCGATGTCCCACGCCTGCTCGAGACCGTGCGCAGCCGTCGTCAGCCCTTCGTCAATGATCTCTCCGCATCGGCGGATTACGTTTCTTCGAGAATTCCCGTCGGCCATAATCCGCGCGGAGTCGTACTCTCTCCCGATGGCAAGCGCTTGTATGTCGCCAATCGCCTGGACGATACCATCTCGGTGATCGATACCAATGCCGAGAAAGTGATCTCGATTCTCGATCTCGGCGGCCCCAAGGAGGTCAACGCCTTGCGTCGCGGAGAACGCTTGTTCTACACCGCCGAGTTTGCGTTCCAGGGTGGCTTCGGCTGTTCCAATTGCCACATTGATTCGACCATCGACGGTCTCGAGTGGGACCTCGAGCCGGATGGATTCGGCAAAGACATCGTCGACAATCGCTCGCTGGAGAATCTGGCCGGAACCGAGCCATTCAAATGGAACGGCGGCAACCCGGATATGCCCACCGAATGCGGGCCTCGCACCGAAAAGTATTTCTTCCGCTCCCAAAGCTTCAATTCCCAGCAGCTTACGGACCTGGTCACATTCGTTTACTCGCTGCCCTACCGCCCAAATCGTTACCGCCTGCCGAACGACGACTTGAGCCCGGCTCAGGAGCGCGGCAAGGCCATATTCGAGCGCACCAAAGCCAAAAACGGAGCGGAGATCCCGGAAGCGAATCAGTGTACGTATTGTCACAGCGGTCCCAAATACACGAACCAGAAACAAGTTGATATTGGTTCGGCAAAGGCCACCGACCGCTCCCCAGTAACCGATGTGCCACAACTAGCGAATGTGGCCTATTCCGCTCCGTATCTGCACGACGGCTCGGCTCGCTCCCTCGAAGAAATCTGGACAGTATTCAATCCCAGGGACACACATGGGGTGACGAACGACTTAACCAAAGATGAATTGAACGACTTAATCGAGTACCTGAAGACGTTATGAAGACGCGAATGAATCATGTGAGTCGTATAGGGACAGGCGCCATCGGCTGTCCGGTCGAGCGAAGCTCGACTGCGCGCTACGCCAGAACAACCGCAGCGAGAGGCTGTTCACTGCTAGCCGTCATCGCCCTCTTCGCCTCGCTCTGCTTCGCCCAAGACCTCCCCACCTTTCGCTGGGAGAACTTCACGAACGCCAACGGCCTCCCCGACAACCACGTCTACTGCGTCCTAGTCGATGGCCAGCGCATCTGGGCCGGCACCGACAACGGTTTGGGCGTCTATGAGAACGGCACCTGGAAAGTCTTTCGCCCCGCCGATGGCCTGGCGCACCAGGCAGTGCTTTCGCTGGGGCTCGACAAGCACACGGGCGATCTCTGGGTTGGCACCATGGGCGGCCTCAGCCGTATCTCTGCCGGTCGTATCGATACCTACACGCAACTGAACTCCGGTTTAAGTAATGACATCGTGTACGGAGTCGCCGTTCAGGGCGACTACGTCTGGACTGCAACGGCAGCAGGTGCCAGCCGCCTGAATCTCCGCACTGGGCAGTGGTCGCTCTTTAACGAGCGCAACACGCCAATGTTCGAGATCTGGAATTACGCGCTGAGCGCAGCCGAAGACAAGGTCTATATCGCGGTTTGGGGCGGAGGCGTGCTGGAGTACGACCAGGCCACCGAGCGCTGGAAAGACTATAACGACCCTGACGGCGAGACAGAAATGGTGGTTATGAAAGATCAAGGACTGATTCACGAGATCACCACGTCGGTCAGCTACGTGGACAAGATTCTCTGGGTCGCAACCTACTTTGGCGCCAGCCGCTATGACGGCCGCTACTGGCATAACTTCCTGCAGAAAGACAGCGGCCTTCCCAGCAATTTCCTGAGCCAGGTCAAAGGGCTCGACGCCAATCGCGCCTGGTTCTCGACCGATAAGGGCCTGGCTTACTACGACGGCACCAACTGGGCCGTGTACCGTCCCGCGCTCGACTCGCATAAGCCCGAGATGCTGGTGCGCGATGCCGATGGAAAGGTGAAGAACATACCCGTGCAGACTGCTCCGTCACATAACTACATTCTGGCAGTCGATTTCCAGGGTGACGATCTCTGGGTCGCAACTGCGCACGGTTTGAGCCATGGCATTCGGCAAAAAGAATCTGTGAATCTCGCACGACTCTTCGGCAGCAAGGAAGAGAAGAAACGCTAATCTCAGGGGGCACGTTATGAATGTTCAGGAATTACTCGCAGAGCTAGCAACCGCACCCGTGGTGAAACGGGCAATGACAAATCACTCGACGCTAAACGAAGCGTATGAATACGGCAGCGCCTTCTCCCGAGGCATGCGGATCGACCTGAATGGGCTAACCATTCTTCTGATTTCAGGCACCGCCAGCATCGACGAAGACGGACGCACAGTGCACGTCGGCGACTTCCGCGCGCAACTTCGGCGTACGTACGCAAATATAAGCAAGCTGTTGGAATCGGAAGGCGCCACGTGGCATGACATCGTTCGCACTACCTGCTATCTCCGCGACATCGAACGCGACTATCAGGCGTTCAACGAAGAGCGGACCGCATTCTTCAAAGAGCAAGGACTGGATCCGCTGCCGGCGTCCACCGGAATCCAGGCAATCCTTTGCCGTCCGGATCTTCTGATCGAAATTGAAGCGATTGCGATGTTCCGTCGCGAAACGCCGGAAGAGTAGGGTCGCAACACCAGCGAAGGAGTAGTTCCATGCGCATCGTATCGCTAGCTGTTACCGCCGTCGCGCTCGCCTGCGCGGCTTGGGCTCAAGATACGCCCGCGTGTGCCTGCGGCAACAATCCCCCCGGCCCGCCAGCAACTCGCTCCCTGAAGCCCTACACCGGCGCGCCCGAGGACCTGCGACCGTTCTCCAAATTCACAACGCCCTATCACGAGTACTATCAGGATCTCATCGAGTACAACGGCGATGCGCGCAACATTCCAGATCCTGACCTGAACAGCCTTAGCGAAATTCGCATTGGATTCCTGGCTCCCCTATACGATCACCCCGATCAGGTCCGAGGCGCGCACATGCTCAATGGCGCGCAGATGGCCATCGACGAGGCCAATGCCTCCGGCGCTTATGGCGGCAAGCCTTTTCGTATAATCACTCACAACGACTATGACAACTGGCAGAACAGCAGTTCGTCCGTCGCTGGAGTCTCGAAAGATCCCGCGATTTGGGGCGCGGCCTCGAACGATGCTGTTCGTATGATTTATGAGGACAAGGTCTGGGCGATTTTCGGCTCCATCAGTTCGGAGTCCACCCACATCGCTCTGCGCCTCTCGCTTAAAGCCGAAACGCCAATCGTCAATAGCGCCTCCACCGATCCCACTATTCCCGAGACCATCATTCCGTGGTATTTCACCGACATTCAGGATGATCGAGTGCAGGGCTACACCCTCGCCCGGCATATCTACAGCGAACTCGGCCTGAAGCGCGTAGCACTGCTGCGGATCAACGAAGTTTCGCGACGCTTCCCGCCGCCTCGGACATCCTGTCGTCATCGAGCAGAAGTTCCTGAAAAGGGATACCGACTTTCGTCATCAGTTGCAGGTCATACAAGATTCCCGGGTCGATGCCATCGTGCTCTGGACCGATATTGAGCAGACCGCGATGATCCTGCGCCAGATGCAGGAACTAGGCATGAAGCAGCGTGTCTTCGGCAGCCACCGCAC
>QHVR01000522.1 GCA_003223595.1 Acidobacteriota bacterium | reverse complement strand
AACGCTGGGCGATGCCGGAGCGGACGAGTCCGCCGGCGACTGGTCCGGCGTTTGCGCTGCCGGAGCTGGTTTGTTCGCACCGGCGTTCAGCCACGGAAGCTGATTCTTCCAACGCAAGTAGCCGAACCCAACCGCGAGTAGCAGCGCCAGCACAATCAAAAAGAACTTGCCCGCTCCTCCCCCGCCTCGGTGTTCTTCCTCATCATCGAGCAGGTAATTGAGATTTCGCGCACCAGAGTGGTGCGTATCCACACTCAGGTCGGAGCGCTTGCGCGGAGGAGGCGCATCGTTGAGTCCAAGAAATGAGGGTCCGCTGATCGACGGCGAACTCTCAGCCGGGGGCCGGGGATGCTCAGGCACGGCGGGCCGCGTCGCAGTCGCAGTGGCCGACGGTTGCGCAGCGGGGGAAGTTCCGCGCTCCGGCTTCGTTGCCGGGGCCACTGAAAGCAACGTTCCGCCGCACATTCCGCAGAAGCGCATGGTCTCCGGATTATCGTTACCGCAACGAGGGCAGCGCACAGGATCTCCTACCCTATAGCTTACGATATCTCGACCATTGTATGCAGCAGGAGCGCCTCTCTCGCCAGCACCGGCGCAGGTGCCGGTGCGACATCGCGTCTGTGTTTAAATTCGGAGCATGAAAGTCCTCCTGGTAGTGCATCACCGCTTCGATCTCTGGAAACTGCCGGCTTGGTTCGGCCAGCGCCTGGCCCAACAATATCCCGATCTGCAATCCGTCCAGCGCGACAGTTACGAAGGGATCGAAACGCATCTGCGCGACGCCGAAGCTGTGTTCACCATTTCTCTGCGACCGGATCAATTTGCCGCCGCTCGTACCCTGCGCTGGATCCACACGCCCAGTGCCGCCGTCCACCAGATGCTCTTTCCCGAACTGATCGACAGCTCGGTAATTCTGACCAATTCGCGCGAAGTGCACGGGCCGGTGGTCGCCGAACACGTCGTGGCATTAATGTTTGCCCTGGCCAAGAAAATTCCGCAGTCCGTTTTGCTCCAGCAAAAATGCATCTGGGGACAGGAAACTATCTGGAACGAGGGGCAGCATCCCCAGGAGATTGCCGGCGCCACGCTTGGCCTCATCGGTGTGGGAAGCATCGGAGGCAGAGTGGCTCGAATAGCGGCGAGCCTTGGCATGCGTGTCATTGCGGTTCGTGAGCATCCGGAGAAGGGAACTCCCGACGGAGTGGAGCAAGTCTTCCCCCTGACCGAAGTGGACCAACTCCTCGGCCAATCCGACTTCGTGGTCCTGGCCGCCCCGCTGCTCGCCGCGACCGAGAGGCTGATCAATGCGGACCGCCTCGCTCACATGAAGCCCTCCGGTTATTTGATCAACGTCGGTCGCGGTCCGCAAGTGGACCAGTTGGCGCTCGTCGAAGCTCTTCGCACGCGACAGATCGCCGGGGCCGCCCTGGATGTCTTCGACCGCGAGCCTCTTCCGGCGGACTCTCCCCTGTGGAACCTCGACAATCTCCTGATCACTCCACACACCGCCGGTCTCACCGACAAACTATGGCAGCGCCACTATGAGTTGTTCTCCGAAAATCTCCGCCGTTATATCGCGGGCGAACCGCTGCTGTACGTAGTCGACAAGCACAAGGGATATTGACCCCTGCCTTCATGCTAAAGTCTGAGGAGTTGCCAGTCAGCCGGGCAACTTTGCCAGCGTAGCGAACCCGAATCATGGAACCGCGCCTTATACTCATCAATCTGCTGGTCAAGCTGGGCGTGGCTGCGGCCGTCTCCAGCAGCCTGGTGCGCTCCAAGGAATTCAAGAAACTCCTCTTTCGCGAAGAGCGAACCTTTCGGCAGAAAGTATTTCTTGTGCTGTGGTTCGCTCTGCCCATTATGACCGGCGTCTGGATCCGCATCTCGCAGACGAGCTTCGCCGCCAGCGACATCAGCTTCGAAACCGCCTTGATCCTCGGAGTCATGGGTGGACGCTGGGCAGGATCGCTCGGCGGATTTCTGATGGGCGTGCCTGCCGTGCTCCACGGCGAATGGGCGGCGATCCCGTTCCTGGTGCTTTGCGGATTCTTGGCCGGACAACTGCGCACCATGGCCGCCGACAAGGATGACATCTGGTCCTTTTCGCCTTTCATCGATCAGAGCATCTTCCGTCTCATCCGCCGCAACCTGCCGCGCCCGCGCTTGTTCGATTGGCAGATCATGTTCTTCATGACCGTGGTCGGCTTGCGCTTTGTACAGTCCGAACTGGCGCAGAATTTGCCACACTCCATCTTCAGCATTGAGAGTCCTAATAACTTCTGGGTGTGGGGCGCGATCTACGCCGCTACCGTCGCCGCGGTTGGAATCGAGATCAAGGTCTTCAACAGCGTCCGCATCCAGATCAAACTGGAAGAGCAGGAGCGCCTTCTACTGCACGCGCGCATGGAGGCGCTGCAGAACCAGATCAATCCTCACTTCCTCTTTAATACCCTGAATTCCATTTCTTCCCTGGTGCGTTTCGATCCGGATCGGGCGCGGGACGTGATCTTCAAGCTGGCCACGATTCTGCGCCGCTTGTTGAACACCAGCGACGCCTTCGCCCCGCTGCGGGACGAATTCGAATTCATCGACAACTATCTTGATATCGAAGTGGTGCGCTTCGGCCGCGACAAACTGCGCGTCGTCAAGGAATTAGATCCTGCCTCCCTCGAAGTCATGGTGCCCGCCATGTTGCTGCAGCCCTTGGTTGAAAACTCCATCAAGCACGGCCTGTCGCCCAAGGTCGAGGGCGGCAGCATCTTTCTCCGCAGCCGACTTTCCGATCGTCGCCTCATTATCGAAGTCGAAGACGATGGCGTCGGCATGGGCGGAACTCAATTGGAACAAAGCAGCAGTTGGGCTGGCATGGGCATTGGCATGGCCAATATCTCGGAGCGCCTGCAGGTGCTCTATGGCGACACCGCTCGCATGACCATCGACAGTCATGAAGGGAAGGGAACTCTGATCCGCATCCGCCTGCCCTTGGTGGAATCCGCTAGCGCTGTTCCGGAAGGCTTCTACGCCGAGCGCTCCAGCACGCGGCGGTAGAAATCTTCATACTGCTTCACGATCTTGGTAGAGCAGAAGCGCTCCATCGCCGCCGCCCGAGCTGCCTTGCGCATCTGCGAAAGCCGCTTCTCATCCTGCAGCAGTTCAATGGCGTATCGCGACATCGTCTCCACGTCGCCAACCTCGGCAAGATATCCCGTCTTTCCGTTGTCGACCACCTCGGGCAGGCCGCCCGCGCGCGTCGCAATCGGAACCACCTCGCAAGCCATAGCCTCCAGCGCCGCCAATCCGAACGATTCCAGTTCGCTGGGCAGCAGCATGATATCGGCAATGGTTAGCTTGTCGTAGATCTGGTCCTGCTTGCCCAGGAACAGCACGTCATCGTGAATGCCTTTCTGCACCGCCAGCCATTCGGCCACGGAGCGGTCCGGACCATCCCCGATCAGCAACAGGCGCGACGGAAATTGCTTGTGTACTCGATCGAAAATCTCGATCACGTCGGTAATTCGCTTCACCGGACGAAAGTTCGAAAGATGGACCAACACGCGCTGTCCGTCGGGCGCGTACTCGGCCCGCATTTCTTCCGCCATCTTCGGATTGGGTGCGTACACGTCGCAGTTGACTGAGTTGTAGATGACCTCGATCTTGTTCTTCACGTCGAACACCCGCTGCGTCCGGTCGCGCAGGTAGTTGGAGATCGCGGTCACGCCATCGCTCTGCTCGATGGAATAGCGGGTGATGGGCAGATACGAACGGTCCAGCCCTACCAGCGTGATATCGGTTCCGTGCAGGGTCGTAACAAAGGGCAAGCGCTTTTTGCGCGCGCCATCCGCCAGCATCTGCCGCGCCAGCATCGCGCTCACCGAATGCGGAATGGCATAGTGCACATGGAGCAGATCCAGATCGTAGAGTTGCGCCACCTCCGCCATGCGCGTCGCCAGCGCCAGATCATACGGCGGATAATCGAACAGCGGATACCGCGAAACTTCCACCTCGTGATAATGGATATTCGGTTCAGGCCCGCGCAACCGGATCGGCTGCGCATAAGAAATGAAATGGATGTCGTGACCGCGCTGAGCCAGTTCCAATCCCAGTTCGGTCGCCACCACGCCGCTTCCGCCGTACGTCGGATAACAGGTGATCCCGATCTTCATGCGCGAGAGTTCGCCTTTCGGTTCCTGTCATTCGATGGCCGGAACATGCGATGGTTGCAGATTTTACATGAACGAGAGGCTAGCGCCTCTACTGCACGACGTCGGTGGGGCCTTCTTTGGGGCCGAGAACGTTAGGTGGGTCGAGCGTGTCCAGCCTGGAAGCGCTTTTTCATGTCCTCGGTCATCCCCGTAAACTCAATCCCCATGCCCACCCCGGGGTCGCGGGTGCGAACAATGGCGCTGGGAGAGACACGTTCCTCGTCGATCCAGAACTCCACCCGCAGCGCTGTCGCCAGCGCCAGAGGCATCACGGTCTCAACATAACAGCCATTCCCGCTGATATCGGTGGCGTTCACTCGTAACGGGGTATTGACGCGTTCGTCGCGCAATTCGAGAGGAAACGAAATCTTGTGCCGGAGGAATTTGCGGCGTTGTTCCTGCTTGTGCGTGGTGCGCTCGTCCACTTTCATGTCGGCGGGCAGAACCTGCTTCCACGGACACTCCTGATCCTGCACCAACTGTACTCCCACCTGCATCTTCTTGAGCGCGCCGGCGTCGACCACCCAGATGACTTTGCAGCGAGCTTTCTTGCCCTCGTACTGCACGCCGATTACGTCGCCAACTTTCAATTCAGGCTCGACGCCGTATAGGCACGCTCCCGTCGCGCTGACGTTTTGTGCCATCGCTG
>QHVR01000521.1 GCA_003223595.1 Acidobacteriota bacterium | reverse complement strand
AACTCCGCCGCGCGCTTGATCAGTGGCGTAAACAGATCGGTCTCATAATTCGAAATCACGCCCTGCAGCACCGCCGTTACGCGCTCCAGTCCCATGCCGGTATCGATCGACGGCTTCGGCAGTGGGGTGAGCTTGCCGGACGAATCGCGATCAAACTGCATGAACACCAGATTCCAGATCTCCACATAGCGCCCGCAATCGCACCCGAACTGGCAATCCGTATGGCCCTGATCCGACGCGATCGCGCCCATGTCGTAATGAATCTCGCTGCAGGGCCCGCACGGACCGGTATCGCCCATCTGCCAGAAATTGTCTTTCACGCCCATCTCGTAGATGCGCTCTTTGGGGACGCCTTGCCCGAGCCACAGGTCATAAGCCTCGGCGTCCCGCGCAATCCCGTTTTCACCCTTGAAGATGGTCACGTACAGCTTGTCTTTTGGAATGCCGAACCATGACGGCGAAGTGATCAGCTCCCACGCGTAGGCGACAGCATCTTTCTTGAAGTAATCGCCAAAGGAAAAATTCCCCAGCATCTCGAAAAACGTGTGATGCCGGTTGGTGAAGCCGACGTTCTCCAGATCGTTGTGCTTCCCGCCCGCGCGCACGCACTTCTGCGAAGTCGTGGCGCGCGAATAGTCGCGCTTCTCCAGTCCGAGAAAGACGTCTTTGAACTGGTTCATCCCCGCGTTGGTGAACAGCAGGGTGGGATCATTGGCCGGGACCAGCGACGACGAGTGCACTTCCTTGTGCCCTTTTTGCACAAAGAAGTCCAGAAATTTTCGGCGTATTTCAGAGCCAGTTAGCATGGATAAGCCATTCTAAATTACGCCGCGCTTCATTCCGAACTCTCTTCCTCCAGCGCGCTGAGCACTTCATCTTCGACATCCCACTTCTTCAGAATCGCGAAGATGGTCTTGCTGGCGAAGCCGGCGCGCATCAACTGGCGAAAGATCCGGGCTGCTTCCTTCCGATCTTTGGGTTTTGCCATGCGCTTTTTGCGCAGATACTCCCGTGCCTGCTTCTCGTCACTGACACCATCGTAGGCAGCGTCCACCGCTTTGTCGATCACGCTTCCGTGGACACCGCGCGTTTTCAATTCCGTGATCACGCGCCTGCGCCCGACTTTCTGGTTATCGCGGCGCATGGAGGAGTAGTAGGCCGCGTACTGCGAATCGTTCAGGTATCCCTGATCCTTGAGACGGCGAATCACCAGCTCGACCAGAGTTTCGCTGTACTCCGATTCCGGATCTTCCAGGCGCGCCCGCATCAACCTTTTCAACTCCGCCACCGTGCGCATGCGGCGGGCGAGCGCAGCCACTGCGTATTCGTAGAGCTCGTCCTCGGAGTAGGTTCTTCGCTTTGGGCGGGAGAAGGGCATCGCCTAACGATAGCGCAAATCCCGACGCTGAGTAGGCGCTTTGGGTGCGCCACGCGAGCTTTTTGCGGTCGACCTTCCGGAAGGCGAAAGCGGGGTGCTGCCTTTATAATTCCCGGTTCATGTTTTCGAAGCTGCAAAATCGGTTTAATTGGCTCTCCCTGCTTGCGCTTGTGATCACTGTTGCCCCCGCGAATGCCGCCTCGGGAGCTTCCTGGAGCGGAGTGCTTACGGACGTCGCTGGTAAATCCGTCAACCGTGCGATTGTCGAGATGCACTCCTCCTCGGGAGAACATCAGTACAGCGCGCCAACTTCTGCCGATGGCAGATTTTTCTTTACGTCTGTGGCTGCGGGGTCTTACCGCGTCTCTGTAATGATCGGGGACAAGATGTACAAAACGGCGCTTCCTTTCGAAGTGCCCGCTCATGCGGCCGCGCTCACGAGTTCGTTGCAGATCGCTTCTGGCGAATTTTTGCGGGTGAGTCCGCTGCCTCCGGAACTCACAAATGCAGTTGCTCAGTCTGCAAGCCAGGCTAGCGGGGGCGAACGCCTCTCGAGCGCGGAGGTCTCCAGCCTGCCGCTGAATGCCCGCGATTTCAGCAAATTGCTGCTGCTGGCGGCCGGCACGATGACGGATGCAAATGGCGCTGCTAACTTCACCCAGCAGTTCGCGGTGAATGGGCAGCGCGGAGTAACGACTATCTTCGCGATGGATGGCTTCGATACGACGGACCCCGAGATGGGGGGCGCAACGTTCTCGAATTTCAACGTGGATGCAATCCAGGAAGTCGAGTCCAATTCCGGCGTGCTGCCTGCCGAAGTTGGGCATGGTGCGGCCAGTTATACGAATGTGATTTCAAAATCAGGGGTGAATGGCATCCACGGCAGCGTCTTTGAGTTTTTGCGCAATGCCTCGCTGGATGCGCGCAATTACTTCGACCATACAGATCCTAGCGGACACCGTCGCATTCCTCCGTTTCAGCGCAATGAGTTTGGGTTCACCAATGGAGGTCCGATTGTGCTCCCTGGGATTTACAACGGGCGCGACCGAACTTTCTACTTCGGCGAATATCAAGGCTTCCGGCAAGTGCTGGGGACAACGCAGGTGATTCCGGTTCCAACCGCGGCGGAGCGCAAGGGAATCGATACGTCGACGTTTCCCGGGGATACACTCACGGTGCCGGTGAGCGCGGCAATCCTGCCTGTGCTGAACGGCTATCCTCTCCCTAACGAGCCCGACGGGCCCTTCGGAAATCGAACGTACGCGACGTCATCGAAAGTTGTAACTCGCACGGATCAATTCTCGATTCGGGTGGATCATAAGATCTCCGCTAAGTCCTCCCTGGTGGCGCGCTTTAGCCTGAACCAGGTTTCAGGGCCTCTCACAAATCCTGATCAGACTGCCATCAATCCCGGTTTCGGCGTGCTGTTCTTCGATCACCAGCGGAATGCCGGAGTGCACTATACGCGAACGATTTCTCCGCACATGACGTCGGATACTTCAATCAGCTACATTCGCAGCACGCCATTCTTTCCGACGACCAACCATACTCAGCCAGGAATTACGTACGCCGACGGTCTATACCAGCCATACAATCAGCCCGCCGGCTCCATCTTCGGTTCGTATAGCAATCTCTATCAGCTCAAACAGGACATCACCTGGATCCATCATTCGCATTCCTTTAAGGGCGGGGTCGAGATCCGGGTGAATCGCGATTCCACCATCTTTGGGACGAATCCGAATGGGCTCTATGAATTCGGCGGCGGTACCGCGTATTCGCGCGTGAAGATCACGTCCGCGAGTGGTACTCACGATATTCAGGTTGACCAGCCTCTACCGGACGCTCTCACCGGGTTGCTGACTGCGACACCGTATTCTTACAACACCATTGCGCCGGCGAGTCTCACGCCCGTCGGCGGCAAGTTCAACGAGGCAGGAGTTCGCCGCGAGGCGTACAACTTTTACTTTCAGGACGCGTGGAAAGCAACGTCGCACCTCAGCGTCAGCTACGGATTGCGCTACGAAGTGAACAGCCGCATTCACGAGGCGACCAAGCGCACCTCTCTTCCGATTTTTACCAATGCACAAGGCAAGCCGACCGGTTATTGGGATCGGACGGCGAAACAGACGATGCTGATCAATCCGCAGCCTCCTTATGATCAGGATTGGAACGGCTGGGGGCCGCGCCTCGCGCTGGATTATGCCGCGAGCAAGCACACCGTGTTACACGCCGGCGGGGCGATTACTACGCTTATTCCGAATTTGTGGCAGGACAATTTTCTTACCGCGGCCATTCCCTTCGTTTTTGCTCCGTCCATATTCGCCCAGCCGGGGGAGCCTGTTGCGTTCCAGAACACGTTCGTTCCGCTGAGTCTGCCGACAGCCTATGACATTCAGGGCCCGCCTATCTTTCCTACGGGACGCACCGAAGACGTAGCCCCCAACACCGTGATGGACCTGGGGCGATTCCAGAGCGATCTGAATGCGCTGGCGCCGGGGAACGTGCAATTACTCAACATTACTGGCATCGCGAAGAACTTCGGGAATGGCTACATCGGGAGCTGGACCGCCGGAGTGGATCATGATTTCGGCGACTTCAAATTCAGCGCGTCGTATGTGGCTACGGCCGGAATCCACTTGCCGCGGGTTTATAACACGAATGGATACGGTGGAGCTTGTCAGGGATTTGCGCCGTTTACGCAATTCAATTCTCCCTGCCACGCGATTGCGGGATTCGGGCCGGAGATCATCATGACCAGCGGCTCGCATTCCAGCTATCACGCCCTGCAAACTGGCCTGACAAAAAACTCTGCGCGTCTTGGGCTGGGATTGCAGGCGAGCTACACCTACTCCAAATCACTGGACGACACGAGCGCGGTCCTGGCCGGCTTATTGGGCAGTTCCGGCACGGTATTGCAGACTGCGCCCCAGAATCCATGGGATCCGGCGGCGGAGAAAGGGCCTTCGACGTTCGATGTCACTCATGTCTTTGCCGCGAGTGTGATTCAGTTGGTTCCACTCGATCGCATACGCTTTTTTCGTCCGCTGGGTCGAACTCTCACCAAAGGCTGGCAGGTTCTGAACATTTCGACGCTGACCACAGGATCACCCTTCACTATTTTCTCCGGAATACAACAGACTGGCGCCGGGCTAGGGGGAGGCGATCGGCCCGACCTGGTTTCCATGCCTCACCTGTCGACCAGTCGCACGGTTCGTGCAGATTATTTTGGACTGGGCGCTGGCAATCGGTCCTTCTTCTATATTCCCATCAACATTCCCGGCGGGACCGGTCCCAACCAGGGGCGCTTTGGCACCCTTGGACGAAACACGTTCCGTGGTCCTGCTTATCACGATTTCGATTTCGCAGTCATTAAAGACACGCCTTTTGGACATCGCGGCAACGCTGAATTGGCGACTCTGGAATTCCGCGCCGAGTTCTTCAACATTTTCAATATCGTGAACTTTGGCCTGCCCTCCAACATCGTCAACGGCAGCGGATTCGGCCTTATCAGCAAGACCTCGGGTACTTCGCGGCAGATCCAGTTCTCACTCAAAGTGATCTACTAGCTTTTCCAAAACCCTGCCGGACCAATGGGTCCGGCACCACGTGATCCGTGCACAACACAGCAGCCACTGCGCACAGCTCCAGCCGTTAGCGGTTCGCCGATTGCGGCAAAGCCTCGATCGAGGGCGTCGATAGCTCCGTTCCGATGACATCACCGCTGACCACCATATCCACCCGGCGGTTCAGCTTGCGTCCTGAGGCAGTGCTGTTGTCAGCTACCGGATCCGCTTTGCCAAAGCCTTGGGCGCTGACGCTATCGGGCCGAACGCCGTTGGAGACCAGGTAAGCACGCACGCTGTCGGCGCGCTTCTCCGACAACTGCACGTTGTATTCATCGCTTCCAATGCTGTCAGTGTGACCCTCGACCTGAAGCTTGAGGCCAGGATAGGCTTCTACGATTCCGGAGATCTTGGCCAGGCGTTCGCGGGCCTCGGACTTCAAGGTGTATTTATTGAAGTCGAAAAGCACATCGGGCATGCTGACGATCAAACCGCGCGCTGTGTCGCGGGTTTGCAGCACTTGATTGAGCTGTTCCCGAAGGCGGGCGCGCATCTGTTCTTTTTCCTGAATAGCCTGCTGAGCCTGCTGCTGCGCTTGCTGCGTTTGCTGTTGCGCCTGCTGGCTCTGCATCTCGGCTTGCTGCCGCTCTTGTTCGGCCTGTGCCATTTGGTTCTGCGCGTCCTGTAGTCTGCGCTGGGCGTCGTCGGCTGCATTGTGGGCGGCTGCCAGTTGTGCTTCGGACGCTTGCTGCTGCGCCAGCATAGTGGCTTGCTGCCGCTCTGCCTCAGCGCGACCTTGTTCGGCTTCCGCCCGCTTGCGGGCATCTTCGTTGGCTTGCGCCTGAGCTTGTTCCGCGTCGCGTTTGGCGGATTCCGCATCTGCTTCGGCTTTGGCTTGGGCATCTGCGGCGGCGCGCCGGGCGGCTTCCTCGCGTTCCGATTCTTTCTTGCGCAGGGTGAGCACGCGCGCATCTTCGGCCATTTGCGTCGCACCCCTGGCGGCAGTTCCGATCGGCGTGCGCCCTTGCTTGCGCTGGTAATAGTCCTCGGCGCGCTGCAACATGTCTTCGGCTTTCTGCACACTGTCACCGGCATACTGCTGGGCACCGGCGGCCTTGGCGATGGCGACGGCATTGCGCGCCTCCAGCAGATCCAGCGGAACATTGGGCTGGGCCTGCGCGGAAGGTAGCTGGTCGGGGGGAGCGTCGATGGTGTACTCCCGGCCTTCGAGCACATCGAATTTCGCGTCAATCGGCTCCTCGAAGCCCTTGACCCCCGTCGGGATCACATTTTCTGCAACCACTTTGTCGCTGGGATGAGTGACTGCAAAGTAAGGCT
>QHVR01000520.1 GCA_003223595.1 Acidobacteriota bacterium | reverse complement strand
GTGGCAGGCCCGCTCTTCGGCAAGATGTTCCCGCCCGGCAGAGGCGTCCCGAAAACCAGCGAGCGCGCCGCCAGATGACTGGCGGTCGTTCCGTAATGGATGAGCGAGTGGCCTTCCTTCGACTTAAGGAACTCAGCCACGTCCGGCGCGCCGATTTCCATCTCCAGAGCCGCGGTGACGCCATCGAATGCCTTTACCCGCTCGCTGGCCGGATCCTGCCCATGCTGGTGCAAGTCGATGAATCCCGGCGCGACCACCAGTCCGGAAGCATGAATCACGCGTTTCCCTTGCAACGGTGCGTCGGATATTCGCGCAATCCGTCCATCCTGAATCCCAACATTACGGACAGCATCAGTCTTGGTTTCAGGATCGATAACGCGTCCGCCCACGATCACGATGTCGTACTGCTGGGCGAACAGGAATGAAGCGCAGAACAGGAAGGCAAAGCACAAAAGCAATTTGCGCATGAAGAGCTCCGAAGCAACGCATGATAGCAGGGCGAAGATGAATCACGTAGGGACAGCCTCTCAGGCTGTCCGCCGCAGATGGTTTGTGTCGCGGCAGGTTTTATCGCGAGCGTGCGAGGACCACACACTCGCTGCGCTCGGGGCGGATGAGGCGTCCGCCCCTACACAATCAAATCACGTACACTAACCATTTCCCCCAAGCAGCTTGAAGAAACTCGGACACATCCTGGCGCGCTACACCGCCTGGGTCCTCGGCTTGATGCAGGTCCTGGGGATCTGGGGCGTATTCGTGGTCGCCTTCGCCGACAGCGCGCTTGTCGGCATGCCGGTCGATTTCATCGTAGCCACCTACGTCCATCAGGACCGGCACCGCATGCTCCTTTATGTAGCGATGGCGTCGCTGGGCTCTGCCCTGGGCAGCATTCCGCTATACATCATCGGATACGTGGGTGGAGAGAAGGTCCTGCGGAAGCGCATTTCCGAGGAGCGCTTTCTGAAAATCCATCGCTCTTTCGAGCAACACGAATTTTGGGCGCTGATGTTTCCCGGGATGCTTCCGCCGCCCATGCCATTCAAAATTTTCGTGCTGGGCGCGGCCGTTTTTGAAATGAATGTCTGGCACTTCCTGGGAGCGATCTTTGCCGGACGATGCGTGCGCTTCGGGGTGCTGTCTGTCCTGGTGATCTATTTTGGCCCCGGGATTGTGAGTCTCGCGGCATTGCTCTTGAAGCAGCACTGGCTGCTGGTGTTGAGCCTGATGGCCGGCGCGCTCTGCCTTTGGTTGATATGGCATTTTCGGCGCAGGCCGGTGGATGCCAGGAATCTCTGATCTGCAAGAAGAAAAGCCGCGATGAGAATCGCGGCTTCGAATGGAATCGTGAGAGCGGGCTTCAGGCGGCGGCTGTGGGATTGCCTGGCGTATTAAATTTCGCCGCAAGGCTGTGCAGCAGCACCGGCGCGCCGAACATCACGGCCGTGAACAGAAGGTCTCCGATGACTCCGCGCTGGAAGAAAGGCAATGCCGCCTCGTAGCACGTCATCAAGCCCGCGAACGTCCGCGGATACATATTCCAGGCGGCCCACACCGCGAAATTGCTGACCACGAAAAATGCCACAGAGCCAGTCAAGGCAGTAAGCAGAATCCGCACTGGGCCGGAGTCACGCTTGATAGTCGATCCCAGCCCGAGCATCCCGGCATACCAAGCCCAGGTGACGAAATGGTCCCAGCTAAACGGGTAGCGATAGAACATAGTCGTGAGGATCACGTCCGAGGCCGCCAGCAGAGCCAATGGGATCCACAGCTGACGGCGCGAACCGCGCGCTCCGAAGTACAGCAACGCTGCTCCCACCGGAGTGAACGCCATCGGATGGGGCATGAACCGAACCGCCACTGCAATGAGAATGAAAACGTATGCCAGCATACTCACCTCGAACCAGAATCTTATTCTGGGCGTTGCAAGCGTTCGCGTCAAGCGACGAGCAATTCAAATTCAGAATGAACCACCACGAACCACGTAGGGACAGCCTCTCAGGCTGTCCAGTCGAGCGAAGTTCGACAGTGCTTTCGCTGGGCACACCCTAATCCGGCCCCGGTTCCGGCACGACCACCTGCGTATCCCCACGATCGTAAACATCCCCCACCACGCGCAATGCCCCATCAAGCTTCACTCCCGCGGACAGCGGACGCCGGGTGCGGCCTCTCAAAGCACTCGCCAGCCGGACGTACCGTAAATCCTGGAAGGTGACAATGTACCCGCCCCCGGGCAGCGTTTGCGTCTCCGTAACCGGATACTGCGCCCAATCCAGATACACGCGCCCGAGATAAGACTTCTTCGCGGCCAGCGTGATCGGCGTTTCTTCCGGCTTGTAATGAATTTCGAGTTCCCCCCGGGGATCGACTTCCGGTGCGAGCGAATCGACCGGAGCCAGGGCGAAGAAAGCCGGAGTCTCCACCACCCCATCCCAACTGAAAGGATTGACCCAGTGCGGGTAGGCCGAGACGCGGAGCGGATCCGCTCCGTTGTAAGTGCGAGCCTGGAGCGCACTCACGGCGCGTCGATGCTCATAATCGCGCACGCCCCACATCAACACCACCCCGGCGAGCGCGAGGATCGCCGCGACTTTTCCCCGTGACTCGCGACGGCGCGCGCCAATTTCTTTGTCAATGAGCGAGAACAGCAGAGGGATCACCAGGCCGAGAAACAGAAATCCCAACATCACCGGCTCAATAATAAAAACGATGTCCCACGAATACCATTTTTCCCAGAAGGGCCAGAAGGGGCGCACGCCATAGTTGTTGGTGAAATCGAGCAGGATATGGCTGAGCCCCGCGAGACAGGCATAGGCGAACAGTAAGCCCCACCGCGGCGCCAGATTCGGATCGTTCGTCTTACGCCCGCGCAGTCGCCAGATCAGATAAACGAAGCCGAGCACTGCGAAGGCAACAAGCGGTACCCCGAGGAACGAGTGCGTGAATCCGCGATGATGCGCAAAACTGAACGCCGGGCCTTTCACGCGCGCGAGAATATCCAGATCTGGTGCTTCGGCGGCAAGTGTAAGCGTGAGCGTGGCGAGCGCCGTCTTGCGATTCAGCCCGGCGCGTCCCAGGCACGCCCCGGTCAGGAAGTGAGTGACAGGTTCCAAGCGAGAATGTCTATCTTACATGCAAGCGAAGCCGAAGCCATCGCAGCGAACCCGCACTGCCTCCCTCTGTGATCCTCTGTGTCCTCTGTGGTAAATCGACTCACCACAGAGGACACCGAGGATCACAGGGTAAAAAATCGGATGCAGTCTCACCGGACCGGCGTCAACAGGGTCAGCGCGTCCGGCACGACCGTGATCTCCGCCGGCAGCTTGCCGATCAACTCCCCATCCGCTTCCACATAAGTCGTGGCCTGCTGCTCCGTCGCGGCGTAATCACACGAAGCTTTCACGGCGTAAGCCAGTTCGATTCCCGCAATCGGCCACGCCAACCGGAACAGGCCTGCAGTCACGTACGACAGGTAAGCCATCCGGCTCGCCGTGTGGCAGAACACCAGTCGCACATCGTCGCGGTCGAGTGAAGCTCCCGGCGCCAATTCGCGCAGCACGCCTCCAAAATTGCGAATGCGTACCGCCAGCAACTCCGTGACATTGGCAATTTTGGGCACGCTCGTGCTGCTCTGCTGGTACTGCACGTTGAAGCGGGGCATGGCGTAGGAAAACCACATGTGCCATGCCTTGGCGTAGTAGGCGGCCATCCCCAGTCGCTGCTTGATCCCGCTCTGGAGTTTATAGAACAGATGCGCGTCCACCCCGATGCCGGCGGCGACTACGAAGTGGTACGTGATAGGCGTCCCTTGCAGATTCTGGCAGCTCACGCGACCAAGGGCGACGCGACGAGGCTTTGCCTGGAGCGCAGCTTTGGCGGCGGCAGAAATGCGAAACGGCCATCTCAAATCATGAGCGAGGGCATTGGCGGTGCCGATCGGGAAAACCCCCAGCGCGACGGGAGTGTTGGCCAGCACCTGCACGAGATTGTGAACCGTGCCATCCCCCCCACACGCAAAAATGGCGTCGCAACCGGCATCCATGGCGCGGCGTGCTTCTGCGGCAGCATGTTCCTTCGAATCCGTGGGAAGAAGGTCGGCCTCGACGCCACCCGATCGCAGGATTTCCACGGCAGATTGCAGTTCCCGCTGCCGCCGCTTGCTGCCGCCCGACTCCGGATTGTAGAGCAACGCCGCTTTGCGCATGCCTGCGGCGGATTGTAAATGATGCCTGGGGCCCGATGCCGCCAGCACAGAGCCATCGGGCCCTGCCCACCACGATTCGACTTGGCAACTCTGAGGATCTGGCATAAGCTGGGCGCCATTGGGGTGTGTCTCTCCCGTTCCACGTTCAGGGGCTCGATCGATCTAAATTCAGGAGGATGGACCGGATGAAATCTCTGGCAATGGTTCTTTGCGGTCTTTTGCTTGGGCTCGGCGCATGGGCGCAAGATCATTCCGCTCACATGCAGTCGCATCCTGTCGCTCTGGTGACTGGGCTAAGCGATCTTCATCATCCTGTATCTACTCACAACCTCGAAGCACAGAAATTCTTCGATCAGGGGCTGCGTTTCATCTACGCTTTCAATCACGATGAGGCCGCGCGCTCCTTCCAGCACGCAGCGGAGCTGGATCCGAAATTGGCCATGGCCTATTGGGGAGTCGCGGAAGCCGTAGGTCCCAACTATAACGATCCGGCAGACCCGGAGCGTTATAAACGGGCGCACGACGCCATTCAGAAGGCAGTCGACCTTTCCGCTGCAGCCTCGCCCAGCGAGCAAGCCTATGTCCAGGCCATGGCGAAGCGCTTTCCTCCCGACTCCATCACCGATTTGAAGAAAGCGGCCGAGGATTATCACGACGCCATGCGCGAGGTGTCGCACCAGTTCCCCGATGATCTCGATGCTGCAACGCTGTTCGCCGAGTCCGGCATGAACCTGCATCCCTGGGGATTGTGGAATCAGGACGGAACGCCGATCGCAGGCACGGAAGAAATCGTCAGCACGCTCGAGAGAGTGATCAAGCGCGATCCCAATCACCTGGGCGCGATCCACTACTACATTCATGCGGTGGAGGCTTCGAATAATCCCGACCGGG
>QHVR01000108.1:1400-17002 GCA_003223595.1 Acidobacteriota bacterium | reverse complement strand
ACTGTTCAGCATACCGCCGGAACAGGCGTCGCATGTGCAAATCATCCACGTCGAGCCGACCACGCTAGTTCGAACCTTGCGCCTGACCGGAGCAGTCGCCTACAACGGCTTTCGCACCGTTCCTGTCATCACCCAAGTCAGTGGGCCGGTGAGCCGAATCGTCGTATTTCCCGGGCAGCACGTAAAGCAAGGGGAACCCATGCTGTACGCCACCAGTCCGGATTATTCCCAGCTGCGCACGAACTACCTCAAGGCAAAATCCGCTTACGCGCTGGCAGAGAAGAATTACGTCCGCACCAAGGACCTGTACGAGCACAAGGCCATCGCAGAGCAAGTTCTCGAACAGGCCGAGTCCGCTCAAACCCAGGCTGGCGGCGATCTCGCCGCGGCTATGGCTGGGCTGAAAGTGCTGGGCATCACCGATCCTGACGCACTCGTGCAGGCTCCTCCTAGCTTGGAAGTTCCAGTGAAGGCTCCGATTAACGGGGAGGTCGTGGAACAGGACGTTGCTGCCGGCCAGCTGCTGCAGACAGGCGCCACCCAGTGCTTCATGATTTCCGATACCAGCACGGTGTGGGTATTGGTGAATGTGTATCAAAAGGATTTGCCATACGTGCGCGTTGGAGACTCGGTCACGATTCAGACCGACACTTATCCCGACGATCGCTTACGTGGCCGCTTCCCTCGACCCGAACACGAGGACACTCCAGGCCCGCATTGAAACCAAAAATCCCGGAGAGAAGTTGAAAAAAGATATGTATGTAACCGCAACCGTCAAGGGAGGCAAGATCCAAAACGCCATCGCGCTGCCCGACTCGGCGATTCTGCGCGACGCCGAAAATGAGCCCTTCGTTTACGCAGCGGTGGCTCCCAACCAGTTTGGCATGCGCCATGTCACCACCGGAGAAAGCGTCAATGGCCAGACGCAAGTGACCAGCGGCATCAAACCTGGGGACCAGGTCGTCGGCGAGGGCAGCCTGTTCTTGCAGTTTGCAAATTCTCTGCAGCGTTGAATCACCACTGTACCGAGTAGGAGTAAGTGATCCTTACGGCTTCTGCATGATCCATCGAATCGTCCAAGCGGCATTGCGGCAGCGCTTCCTCGTGCTGGTGCTGACCGGGTTTATTACGGTCGGAGGCATCATCTCGTTCCAGAAGATGCCGGTGGACGCCTACCCCGACCTTTCTCCCCCTAAGGTAGAAATCATTACCCAGTGGCCCGGCCACGCCGCCGAAGAGGTCGAGCGCCTCGTCTCGCTTCCCTTGGAACTGGAGATGAACGGGACGCCTCACATGGCAGTCATGCGTTCGATTTCCTTATACGGCCTCTCGGACATCCGGCTGACGTTCGAGGAAGATACCGACGACTACTTCGCCCGCCAAATCGTTTTCGAGCGCATGGCCCAGGCCACTCTTCCCGCTGGAGTCACACCCAGCCTCGCGCCGCTATTCAGCCCCAGTGGACTGGTATATCGCTACGTAATCGAGAGTCCCGACCGCAGCCCGCAGGAGTTGAAGACGCTTGAGGATTGGGTCATTGAGCGAGCGTATCGCTCGGTGCACGGCGTGGCCGATGACTCAGGGCTGGGCGGAATGGTCATGCAGTACCAGGTCCTGCTCGACCCCGCGCGGCTTTATGCGTATCACATGACCGTGGCACAGGTCACTCAAGCCCTGTCTGCGAACAACTCCAATGCCGGCGGCGGTTTCTATTCCCAGGGTGGACAGTTCTACTACGTGCGCGGCATCGGTCTGGTCCGGAACACAGACGACATCGCGAATATCGTTGTAGGCGCCAACAAAGGCGTCCCCGTCCGCGTGCGCGACATCGGCGAAGTCACCATCGGACACGCTCCCCGCCTGGGGCAATTCGGCTTCCAGAACAACGATGACGCCGTGGAAGGCGTCATTTTGATGTTGCGCGGCGAGCAGACGCAAAACGTGCTGAAAGGCGTCCAGGCGAAGACGGAAGAACTCAACCGCCAGATTCTTCCGCCCGACGTGAAAATCCATCCTTTCTACGACCGCAGCGAATTAGTCGATCTCACCACGGAAACGGTCGAAGCCAACCTGCTGCGCGGAATGGTGCTGGTCCTGCTTGTGCTGATCTTTTTTCTGGTCAGCGTTCGCGCCGCAATCATCGTCGCGCTCACCATTCCGTTATCACTGCTGTTTGCCTTCATCGTCCTGCATGCCCACGATGTCGCGGCAAATCTGCTGTCGATCGGAGCCATCGATTTCGGCATTGTGATCGACGGAACCGTCGTGATGATGGAGAACATTTACCGCGAATTGGCGCTCCGGGAAGGGCAAGAGTACAAGCTCACCGATGTGATTCTCACGGCCTCGAAAGATGTCGACCGCCCCATCTTCTACTCGGTCGCGGTCATTCTCGCCGGCTATCTGCCCATCTACGCCTTGACTGGGCCCGCCGGGAAATTGTTTCACCCCATGGCCGAGACCATGTCGTTTGCTTTAATCGGCGCACTCATTTTGACCCTGACGCTGGTTCCGGTGCTGGCGTCCTACTGGTTCAAAGGTGGCGTGCGCGAGAAGCCCAACCGGGCGTATGAGTGGATGAAGCGCACATACGCGGTGTACCTCGACAAGGCGCTGGACCGGCCGAAAGCGACTCTGGTGATTGCCTCGCTTGTCTTTGGGGCGACGCTCCTGCTCATACCCTTCATCGGCGGCGAATTCATGCCGCACCTGGACGAGGGCGCGCTCTGGGTTCGCGCTACCATGCCGTACACCATCTCATTCGAAGAAGCCAGTAAGATCGCGCCCCAAATTCGCGACATCCTGATGTCCTATCCGCAAGTCACGGTGGTCGGCTCGGAGCTAGGCCGGCCCGATGACGGAACCGATCCGACCGGCTTCTTCAATTGTGAGTTCTACGTCGGCCTCAAACCTTACAAGGACAAAGCGTGGCACGGCGATATCAGCGACAAGAATGAACTCACCGAAGCGATCAACAAGCGCCTGACCGCGTTCCCTGGCATCATCTTCAACTACACGCAGCCCGCGGAAGATGCCGTGGATGAGGCGCTGACTGGATTAAAGAGTTCGCTCGCGGTGAAAATTTACGGCGAAGATCTGAACGTACTTCAGGACAAAGCCATTCAGATCAAAAACACTCTGGCACAAGTCCCGGGGTTCAAAGAATTGACGGTGGTCCGCGAACTGGGCCAGCCCAGCCTGCTGGTCGATGTCGATCGAGCCAAGATCGCGCGCTATGGAATCAACGTCGCCGACGTCGAAGCTGTGATCTCAGCCGCGGTCGGCGGACAGGCGATCACTCAGGTCATTCAAGGCGAGAAGCTCTTCGACCTCGTCGTCCGAATGCAGCCCCAATTCCGCAGCAGCGCCAGGGAAATCGGAAATGTGTTGGTGGGCACGCCTGACGGACAACAAGTTCCGCTAAGCCAGTTGGCAGACATTCGCCAGGGCAACGGTGCCTCATTCATTTACCGCGAAAACAACTCTCGCTATATCGGAGTGCAATACAGCATCGAAGGACGCGACCTCGAGCGCACGGTTCACGATGGACAAGCTGCGGTCAACAAAGCCGTCAGGCTACCTCAAGGCTACTGGATGGATTGGGGAGGGGAATACACGCTCTTTCTCGAGGCCAAGTCGCAGATGTATTTCATCGCCCCGTTAGCAGTCGGCCTGATCTTCATGATCCTGTTCGCGCTCTATGGCAACCTCAAGTTCCCGCTGACGATTGCCCTGGGAGTGATCATGACGGAGCCAGTCGGCGCCCTGCTGGCGCTGAAGCTCACGCATACTCCGTTCAGCGTGTCTTCAGTGTTGGGCCTTCTTGCGCTGCTGGGCGTTTCCGTCGAAACCGCCGTGATTCTCGTCTCTTACATCAACAAGCTGCGCCAGGAAGGCATGGACATTCGCACAGCCACCCGGGAAGCGTCCCTGCTGCGGCTGCGCCCCATCATGATGACAGCGCTGGTCGCCTGCCTCGGGTTGCTCCCGGCGGCTTTATCCACCGGTATCGGATCGGACACCCAAAAACCATTCGCCATCGTGATCGTGGCGGGACTGATCTCACGACTGTTCATTGGCTTCTTCGTTAATCCGGTGTTGTACGAGATGGTCGCTCGACCCGGGGATGTACTGCAGATTTAAATCTCGCAGGCCGGTGCTAGCACGATGAGTTCATCGTGGTTAAGCGGCGCACCAAGCCTCCTGCGAAGCCGAACGCTGCCGGGGCGGCACGCTCCACTCAGCGCTCAAGCGACTTTTTTACGCAACACCCTGCCGGGCGCTACTGCACGACCTGCTGGAGAATTGCCGAGCTGCTGGCGGCGAAGTTCCCGCCTCCGCTAAACGTCGCCGTGATGTTGTGCGCCCCAACTGCCAGTGTGGAGATGACAAAGTTCGCTTGATGGGTCGTCGCGCTCACCGGGGATGTTCCGATGGTAGTGGTTCCATCCTTCAATATCACGTTGGCGAGAGCATTCCCGCCGTACGCACCCAACACCGTGGCGGTGAACGTCACCGCCGATCCTGCGGTGGATGGATTCGGAGTTGATGCAAGCGTCGTGGTCGTCGTCGCCTTGTTGACGGTTTGAGTTACCGGCGCAGACGTGCTGGTCGTAAAGTTTGGGCTTCCATTGTAGACCGCCGTGATCGAGTGCTGGCGGACGGCTAGGTTCGAGACCGATAGCGTGGCGGCCCCCGAGGTGAGAACCACCGTTCCAAGAGTGCTGGTGCCATCCTTGAACAAAACTTTTCCCGTCGGTATCGCGCCGGTGGCGGAGCTCACCTTCGCACTGAGCACAACGCTCTGATTGAACTGCGAGGGATTTGGTGCCGAAGTTACCGTCGTGCTAGTGGCGGATTGGATGACAGTTTGCACCAACGCCGGCGAGCCGCTGGTGACGAAGTTCGCGTCGCCGCTATACACCGCCGTGATGGAGTGAGTTCCCAGGCTTAGCGTTGAAATCGTGAAGGTTGCCTTCCCGCTACTCATTGTCGCCGTGCCCAGTGTCGTCGCGCCCTCTTGAAATGTCACCGTTCCCGTCGGCGTTCCTGTCGTAGTGGAGTGCACCGTCGCGGTAATGCTCACTCGCCCGCCATAGGGTGATGGATTCGGGCTGGATGCCAGTGTGGTAGTGGTCACGGCGGCAGTGAAGCCGAAAATTTCCAGCTGATTGTGACTGGCCACTAGCACTTGCCCCTTCGCCACGACTGGCACAAGATTAGCGTTGCCCGTTAAATTCGGCCACGTGCCAGCCGCTCCTTTGAACAGAGTCTTCATCGTCGTACCCGAATCAGGGTTGAAGGCGTAAAGATAAATGGAGAGGTCGGTCGTCGTAGGCCGCGATAGCGCCCAGATGATCGGATTGCTACTGCCATTCGAAGAAACGCTCGTGAAAAATCCCAGGTCTTGTCCACCGCCAATCGAAACCGAAGAGGCTGCCAGACTCAGCGACGGGCTTGGCGATGACTTAAGTCTCCATACCTTCACTAACCTTCCACCGCTGCTTACTACTCGCGGAAGCGAATCCACGGGATCCACAAAATATGAGGGCCCGCACCAGCAGGCACCGACCGGATATGCCCCCAGCACATTATTCGTCGTGCTGGAATATCCCCCAAGGTTGTCTTCATTCATGAAGAACATCGTTGCCGCCTTCCCGGCAGCCACGGCGAGATGCGGGTACGAGCCCGGCTGATCGGGGAGAACGAGCACTCCTCCGGCGCCGAAGTCCCCATCGGTCTGGTCCAAACTCCCCCAATTTGATGGAGTGAATACGTCCAGCACCGTCGACAGATCCGGCGAAACTTTAACCACACTTTCCTGAATGTTGGTTGTGCCGTCGTAAGTGGTCCCCGATGGATCAGAATTTCCTGTTACTACCAGAATATTTCCTAAGTCGTCGCTCGATGGCCCGAAACCCGACATCCATATCGCCGAGAGAAAATAGTTCTTGGGCGAGGTTGCCTGGGTATTGAAAACGTGGTTGGCCGCGAGCGGCGTTAATGTACCGGCTTGCCATCCCAACAGCCACCCGCGCGAAAGGTTTGGTGAGTAGTCGCAGAAACTGCCAAAAGCTGCATACACATTGGAATTGGCTAACAACAACGCGGGACGCTGCCGCTGATACTTGGCATTGAAATTAAATGTGGAGTTATTCGTCAGGGTCTGGGAAGCTGTCACCAGCCTGGGCGCAACCTTATCCGTCAGGCTCCCCAGATCCAGGGCATGAATCAGATAAGCGGGCCCCGCGCTTTGCTGCGTGTACACCATCACGTACAAAGTGTTCGACACCGGGTCGATTACCGGTGTGGACGTGATTCCAACGTTCGGCGCATTGTTATCACAGCCAAGCGGCTGGTGAACCGGCGTTCCAAAGTTCGCGTTTAACAGCACCACCCCGCTCTCCGCATCAATTGCATACACCGTGTTGTTCTCGGTGGCCACGTACACCACGTCGTGCGTACCCTGGAACTGCCCGCTGGTAATATTCATCGCCGGCATGTAGAGCGGCTGACTATCCACCTGATCATCCAGCGGTACCGTTCGGAGCAGGCCAAAATATGAACTCCCTACGTTGGTTGGAGTGAGATTTGGCTCGTTCGAGTTCCAGCCCGTTCGATTATTGTCGTAGTGATAGGTAGTAATCGACTGCGGCCATGCTTGGCTCACGGTAGCGCCTGAAAAGCACAAAAGCACGAGAAAACCCAGCACACGGGACACGGGTGTCATAAAGATCCTTTGCGAGTCGGTCTGATTGCGCCTGGGGGAGTAATGCCAAGAAGGGGAATAAAGAGCCGAACGGAACTTACTTTAGCATGCGACTGAGCCGTTTACTAACAAAAACAGCTACAAGTCGGTGCCCTCAGCCCAATGGCGCAGATGGTGACGCCTTATTCACAGTGAACCGGTTGGACATTTTGAACATGTGAGCAACGTTAAATGGCCGTGTTTCTATGTAGTTAATGGTGGGCGCTATAGGATTCGAAAGTAGCAACATCTAGCACTTTCAGTAACTTGTAGGAATCAGTGAGGAGTAGCAGACGCTGGTAGAAACAACCAAACACGCTTATTGCTCCCTTGTTGCTCCCTCACAAAATGCGTCGGAATCCCGGAACAAATTTTCGCGAACGGATTGGCGACCGACGCAGACCGTGTTCAGCTTTCATGAGTTTCGAACCAATCGTCCGGTGGAAAAGATAAGCCCCAAATGTTCTCCGGTCTATCCAGCGCGATCCCACAGACGAAGGGCCGCTCAGCATCGAGATAGATGACTTCAGCCTTCGCACGTTTATCGGTGATGATGACGTGAACCTCGACTTTCAGTCCCATCCGAAGTGGAACCGTACTGGAAATCAGTGCTCCATGGCGGTTGACCACAATCGTTTCGCCATCGCAGGTCAGTGGTTCGCTGACAGCTTGAGCGGAAATGACAACCTTGAGGGGAACACGAGTGCTTCTACGCGATTCCCCGCGCATTTTTGACATAGGTTTTCCCGTCCTATTGGAGAGAATCATATTGCTCGGACGGCGTCGGGCACTAGTACGCGTGGACGGAACAGCGCTCAAACGATGCGAAAGTGTCCTGCCTCTTCCCATCGAGTCTCAAGAAACGCTCTTGTCCCGGTTCGCTAATATCTCTTCATTCCGATGAACCACCTTGGTAGCTTTCGCGTTCTAGCCCTTTGGGTCCGAACGTTGGCACTCAAGGGCCATTAACTCCTGCCCGTCGAGGGTGTAGTCTCCCCGCAAAACCCTAAAATGTTGCGGCAACCGCTGCCGCCAGCAACCCCCCCTAGGCCAAAGAAGGCGAATCATGAAAAACCAGCCCGGTTCTATAGGTCCACGCGAACGCCAGATTGTTGAACTGCTCTTGCTCGGTTGCGATAACGCCGAAATTGCACGCGAATTGAAGATGGCCCCTAGAACCGTGAAGACGCACTTCAATCGGTTGTACCTCCGTTTCGGAATCAGCAATGGAATCAAGCGAGTTAAACTCGCGACTCTGATGTATCGGCGGCAAACAATTCCGCAGATGAAGGTGATGGAAAACGTCTCCACATCGAACCAGCAGAGAGCGCATGAATAGCGATTCCCCTGAAAACATCGTTCAATCCCGCAATGGCGAATGCAAACTAAAGTTGATTGAGATTGGCCCGTCTGTGATCTGCTCAAATGACGCGCAGAGAAGCCCCTAAGGAGGACAATGAGACTGACGTTCTTTAATCCGTGGTCAATGCAGCAGTAACGGATGCAGAAATCGAAAAGTTTTCCAGTCAGAAACATCGGCCCTAAAACCCCGTCAGAGTCTCCGCAAACAATTAACTGCGAGAAGACCCATTGGAAGGTCATCGAGGAACGAAAGAACTTGCCCAAGTCGCATCCGCTTTGACAAGTCTCGAATTGCGCCAATTCGGATTAGGTCTCCGATTTTCGCGCTTTGAAAAGGACGGACTTGGCAATTGCCATGCAAACTAACACTGCTCCGAACGTACAAACGATGGCAGCTCCTGTCGGCAAATCGAAGTAAACCGAAAAATAACAACCTAGTGCCGACACCAGCGTCCCCATCGTCCAGCCTATTGCCAGGCGAGTCCCAATACGGTCGGCAAAGAGCATGGCCCCAACGGAAGGCACGATTAAGTAACAGAACACCAGCAAAACTCCAGCAATGGCCACCGAAGACGTCACAACAAAGCCAAATGACGCGTAGAAGAGAAAGTCCCACACTCTAAAGTTCAAGTCCGGCTGCTCGGGGGAATTGTGGCTGAGGGAAATCGCCAGGAACTTCTTGCGGAAAATGAAGTGGAAAAGCCCCACGCCGCCGTACAGAATTGCCGTCTTGACGACCTCATGTCGCGAAACAGCCAGGATATTTCCGACGAGCATATCCTTGAGATGTTCGGTTTCTCCGCTAGCCTTGCTCATGGTCAGAATGGCCGCCGCTGAAGCCACGGCATAGGTGATGCCAATGAAAGCCTCAAGCGGAATACGTTTCTGGCGGGAGCGAACCATGGTAAAGATCATCGCGCCGATAAAGGTAAAGCCCAGGCTCATCCAATAGGCACCGACACCATGCGCATCCATACCAATCAGAATGGCCATGGTTGCTCCCAGAGCCGCAATCTGCGCCAGGGCCAGATCGACGAATATGACGCCACGTTCGACGACATGCACTCCTAGATAGGCATGAATGCCAGTCAGGATCAGGCTGGCAAGAAATGGAAGAATGAGGAACTGAACAATTTCCATCTGGGTCCTTTACCGTGTCTGCTGAAAAGCTTGAGTCAGGATTTCAATATCGTAATCGAACAGCTTGAAGTAATCGGTGATCTCCGGCTTGCCGCCGACAGACGGCATCATCACGACAACTTTTCCTCCGGTCATGCTGGCGATGCTCTCAGGTGTCTTCGCATCGAAGTATGGCTCAATCAGTTCGATCTTCGTGTTCTCGCGTTTCATGAGGTTGACCAACTCGATCGTATGCGACGGCGTCGGCGGAATCCCCGGGCGGGGTTCGATGTAACCGATCACATCGAGTCCGAAGTGCTTGGCGAAATTCGGCCATGACCGGTGATAAGTTACAATTTTGCGCCCGCGGTAGGGCGCCATTTGCGCTTGCCATTTCTTGTCTGCTTCTGCGAGTCGCTTCTCAAAATCCTGCTCTCTCTGTTGGAAGTAGGCCCGGTCGGCCGGATCCATATCAGCCAGCTTGGTCGCAATACCTTTGGCAATGCGGCGGGCGTTATCGGGATCGAGCCAATAATGCGGGTTGCCAAGAGGGTGAACGTCGCCTTCAGCGCGGGTAACAGCGCCCTGCGGAATCTCTAGAATTTCGGCGAACTGTGAGGCGTCCAAAAATCCCTGTGAAGCCGGTTGAATATTCCCGTTACCACTCTGAGTGATTAGCGGCGGCAGCCAGCCAATCTCCAGGTCCAATCCCACCGAAATCAGAAGATCCGCATGGCGCAGCTTCAGCAGGAAACTTGGCTTCGGATCGACGAAGTGCGGGTCTTGATAGCCCTTGGCCAGCGCCTCCACATCTACCTTGTCCCCTCCGACCTCATGGGTGAGTGCCGCAAGATCGGTAAGCGTGGTAATGACCCTTAAAGTCTTGGCTGTTGCACTTGGAGGAGCGACTAGGACGACGCACAAACACGTAGCCAGAGCAAAAAAAGAACTTTTCGATGCCAATATCATCAGTGTCTCCCTAAGAAAATACACAAACTCCCATCAACGGGCAGTACACCCGCTTTATGTCAACCTAGAAAGGATGCGCACCATGCGCTCCGAGCGCGAACTGTAGCTGTATAAACGCTTCATGAGCGTTAATCCTGTCTGCGTAGCGCGTAAACCTGTACTGACCGCGAATTTGCGCAAACTCGCTGGGCCAATACGTCAACACTACCGACCCGCCCTTGTCATTTAAGTGGGAGTTGAATGCGCGATCAGATCGATCAACCCGGCCTCCCACGAACCAGCGGCGGGCAAACTGGAAGTCCCCGGACGCATAGAAGCCGAAAGCGCGCTGAAATCCCGCCGCAGGGTCAACCGGACACGTAATGCTCTGGCATGTGAGCAGCGAGGGCTGGTTCTGTTGGCGCCATATGAACTCGCTGCGCGCGACAAATGATTTGTAGATGGAACGCCGCAATGGCTTCCAACGGTAGGTTGCGTCGACTCCGTAAAGATTGGTGATGAAGTCGCCGCCGAACAGGTTGTGCCCGCGAGAGTATGAAACCCCAAGATCCAGATTGCTGTCGTCCGTCAGGTCTCTGTAGCCGCGCAAGTGCCCGACAACACTCAGGTCATTCTTATTCGATGACGTATAGACATCAGCAGAGTCGCCACGAAAGGCCTGCCCGGTGAAATCTAGAAACCACTTTCCGGGAGCCGGAATAATGTGCTCGACCGAGAACCCGGCATCATTGATCCCATCTTCACCACCGACCAGGTTTTGAGATACCAGGGGACGATCGACCCAGGGCATCACGTGATTGTGAAACGTGTTCACCTTACCGAAAGCTGCGCGCATCTTGCCGGCCTTCGCAACAAATCCCGACGGCAAAGCGGTGAAGGTGATGAAGCCTTCTTCCACGTTTACCCCAGTTTCGCCGAAGGAAATAAAGAAATCAGCGCGCGCGTAGGGGTCAACGATTGCTTGCAGCCCGACTTCTGATTCATGCATTTGGAATGCGGGCGTAGGGTTGAGTGGATTGTGCCCTGCCCCGGCGATGAAGTCTCCGATTACGCTGATATCAGGGTTCAACGCTTTGGCTGCAGCACCGCCCGCTCCACCAAGCCGGACGTTGTCCCCGGCAGAAGCCGTTGAGCGGCCCGCCTCTTGCGGCATTGTGACCTGCGCTGGGGTAACAGCCGTGGAAGAAGGCGTAGGTGGAGAAGCGGTGTCTTCCGATGGCATCGATGTTTTTTGCGCCTTAAGTTGACGTACTTGGCCTTCCAGCATAACCAGGCGGTCTTCGAGATCACGAATCTTCTGCTCCAGAGCAGAAACGTCAGTGTTGCTGCCCGTCGCGGGCACGTTCGCTGTCTGCTGGGCCGCTGCAGCGCAAGTCAGTACAACCATAAAGGCAAACAACATTTGGGAAGGTCTCATAAGAACTCCTCTCACTCAACATGCAAAGCGCTCTGCGTCCTTCGGTTGTACGAAAATGCATATCCAGAGGGTCTTGGTCCGTGGTAGAAGGCGCTTGGCACCACAACAACTGCGCGAGCGCCAATATCAGGATTGATCCTGAGAATTGGATTGCAAGTGAAGAGCGTTCTCAGATGGCAGGAGGAGGTCTAATGAAGAGGGTTGGTTCTGTAGATAGTCGCTCTCTGTGCCGCTCGTGCTGAACTGCAACAATCGCGACAATGGATAACGCTGGCAACGGACGAACCGCAACTACAGGTGCATTACTATGCACCGAGATGCAAATCGAGCAACGGCTGGACTTACCGGAGATGGTGGCATGGGTGTGAGTCGCTTCCAGCCCGTTAAAGACGAGGACCAGCAGTATGCTACTCAGCGCGATCCACCGCCGGAGCACTCCCGTTTCGAATTGAGTCTTAACGATACCCACAGCCCTTAGTTTGAACCGAAATATACCACGCGTTCAATCCAGCATCAACCTAGACTCTGCTGCCTGCATCGGCTGCGAACGTGCGCCGACATTGATGCCAGTAGTTCGGGCCGTTGACGGGGTTTTTGGGGCCGATGCTCTCACCAAAAGGTCTTAAATTTCGCAACTCCAGCCGCAACCTCAGCTACGGTGACTTCGGGAACATGCTTTATGTATGACAAGAACTACGATTCAGGAGTGGAATGGAAAGCCAAGCTGGATCTCTGGCCGTATGCGGCTATCCTCCGTATCCCCTGCTCGGACTGTTGTACAGAATCTTCATTTTCAGTCGCTAGAGAGAACTCCCGAACTGTTTCGTGCTTTCTCGCAAACGTTGACGGCAGACTTTCAGGTCTGACGATTTAGCAACGAACCCCTTAATTCCACTCAGCATCTGAAAAAGAACCGTAACTGTTCGCAGGTAAATTCGGGAAGAGCAATAGGGACGGCGTGCATCATGTCAGTGGCGATGATCCTCGTCGCTCTGTTCGCGGCCTCACGAAAGAGGTTTGCTCCATCGAACATACCCCCTCTGCACCCCGGCGCTCGTGTTCTGTTCCTAAGGGCGTCACGGAGAATCTTCTATGAACGACGCGTCAATTTTGGCCCGTATTGAATCCCTACGGGAAGAAATCACACTGATGCAGAACCAAGAACGCTTCTACAGTAAGCGGAAGTCACATTCATTCGAGGAAAGGACTGCACATAATCGGCGCGAAGCTCGACTTGTTGAAATACACGCTGAACTCGGAAAGCTGCAAAGGCGTGGAGCTTTGCGTTCGACGCATGTCCTAGCCAGCTCGGCCTCTCTGCCTTCTTAGCGCGACGCATGTCTGCATCAGGCGTAGTGGCACACACAAGCCCTCCGATTCGCCTCGCATTTGGAAGTTTCCGCAACAGAGCGGACAGACCGTCAACGTGATTCATCAAAAATAGGCAATGCGCCCTTATCGGCCTTTTGGCGACAACACTATTGACGAACGGTTTTGTTGAAAAACCAAGGCGGAGGACGTTCAAACAAGGGAAACGTAGGTCCCCCGCCAAGGTGCTCGCTAAAGGCACGCCCCAATTGCGAGCAAAGGCAATGTCAACTCTTCACACGAGTGATTAGAACGTGCGCTACGAACGCGTCAGCAGTTACGGGTACAGGTGAGCGTTTGCACGTCGGTGGAACGAAGCGAGAAGGATGTGAGTGGGAGCAGTTGGGCTGAAAGCTCAGGATTAGTCCAGAGTGCCACTATTGCGCGCCAATCCGATTGTGAGCCAATTTGCTGCAACGGCCCGTGGACTACAGCATAAGGTGCTGTGCCGAACGCGGCAGGGCAAAAAGAAATTAGCAATATGCCCACCGCGCATACACAGGCTACCATGCAGCGATATAGCAAGTGTTTCGACATCCGGTCGATATCGTAAGCCATCAACTTTCGAGGGCACAAATTACCGGAGTAACTAGTTTTAGGCTGATGATGATTACCGCTTCTTACTTGCAGCCGTGGAAATGGCTTGCATGCTCCTTGGGTGCATTCGCCCTAGAACAAACTGGTCCGCGCAGCAATAAGCCCTTCTTCCGGACGTTCATGGGTCTAGTTCTGTCTTTTCCGACGTGGCAGCGGCACAGGTAATCGACTCGCAGCGCGTCTGCCGGATCGCCAACTGCCATTCGTGAGCGTCTCGCCCGATTTAGAGGTCTGGGTAGGCTTGCATGCGAGTGCTGGACACGGCAGTCCGAATCGGTGCCCTCGTTTGGAATGGCGGCATATTTGATCGAGCGCAAATTGCTCGGAATGGCCGAAGTGTATAGTTTGCGGCCTTAGGTCAGAAAAGACATTTAGAGGACATAAGGGCACTCGATTTTCCAGCCCTAAGCAGAGGAAGACTTAACCGTGCCCCGAACAATTCACGAGTTTTTGTCGAGCGAGGACGGTCAAGGAATCGCAGAGTACGCCGTTTTCCTCGCACTCATTCTAGTGCTTGTCATCGGAGCAGTCCGCTTGGTTGGGCAAAAAGCGAACGGTAGTTTTTCCAGAGTGGCCGATGATCTCCAACAACAATCGGAGGGCAGCGGCGATTGAACCAATCACATTTGCGAGAGTTCAGATTCTGCGAGTCCGGCGGGACACGGGTCCCATGCTTTCCACCGCTTTCGGCTCGGGATGAAGCCTAAACTGTCCACTGGTCAGCATTGCAAAATCTACCTCTTGCCGAATCAATGAGGCGCGATTATGTTAGTGACGCTCAACTTCGCTCCTTCGGTCCTGCAAGGAACTGCCCTCCCCAATTCTGTTCTTTGCAGGGTCGTTGGCAGGCAATGCGTCTGTTGAAGGTGCGTTCGGTGAACTCGCAAACGGTATCGCTATCACTCGTTGCGCTGTAAATGAGAGAAGGGAATTTTCTCCCCCGAAGAAGACCTGCCATTCAAGAAGCCGCCGCTATGATTGCAGCGAGCCTCAGCCCGATTTTGCGGTTGGATGAAGCCTAAACTCCGAGCTCTCCCTCAATTGATTCCACTCCCGTCACCGCGCCGCTGTGCTTTGCTCAGAATCTGACGGGTTTTATGGCCGATGTCCTGAGACAAATTTAAGGTAAATATATACTTAACACACGCGAACAATTGGCGTATAAGGGAACCATGAAATCGCCACGCACCTTACAGGAAGCTATCGTTTACTTCTCCGATCCGCAACGGGTCTTTGAGTATGCGGTAAAGCTGCGATGGACCGATGGAAAGGTGGTTTGTCCGCGCTGTAATTCCGACCGGAATTACTTTATCAAGACTCGCAACCTGTGGCTCTGCCGTGGCTGCAACAAGCAGTTCACGCTCAAGGTCGGTACGATCTTTGAAGATTCGCCGCTGGGCTTGAATAAATGGATGGCTGCTTTCTGGATGCTGGTCAATTGTAAGAATCGTATTTCCAGCATGGAGCTTCATCGCACGCTCGGCATTACCCAGAAGTCGGCATGGTTCATGCTGCAACGCCTCCGCCTTGCACTTCAGGAAAAATCGTTCGTGAAGCTCGGTGGTCCCGGTTCTGAAATCGAAGTGGATGAGACTTTCATCGGCGGCAAGGCCCGGAACATGCACAAGAAGCAGCGCGAGCGAATGAAGAATAGCGGAAAAGAAAACTGGGGTAAGGCCATCGTAATGGGAATGCTGGAGCGCGATGGCAAGGTTCGCGCAAAAGTAGTACCGGATCGCCGCAAGGTTGCACTGCGCGATGCCATCTTTGGGAACGTTGACGCTGGCTCGGTTCTTTACACCGATGAGCATCCGGCATACATGGCCGTGGATGCTGAGTACGTCCGCAAGGTCATCAACCACCTTGAGCACTACGTAGACGGAACCGTCCACACGAATGGAATCGAGAACTTCTGGTCTTTGCTCAAGCGACAATTGAACGGCACCTATATCTCGGTCGAACCGTTTCATCTGTTCCGTTATGTGGATGAGCAAGCCTATCGCTTCAACACGCGCAAGAATG
>QHVR01000108.1:0-1386 GCA_003223595.1 Acidobacteriota bacterium | reverse complement strand
TGCTATGAGCCGTATTGGTGGTCATCGTCTTACTTATGCCCAACTCACGGGCAAGAGTGATTCGCCGCGCCACGACCCGACAGGGACGGGGGAAGCGGCAATCCCCTTCTAGTCCTTGTCGGAAAAATGCGGTTTGCGTACACTCTCAGCGCGAGAAGAAGCTCGACGCTTCTGTTTCTTCTTCTCGGCCTTTACAATTGCCTCTTTGGAAACGTTAAAGAGGGACTTCATTCCTTCTTCAAAGTTCTCCGTCGCTCGCGGTCCTTCTGTGTATTCAGGTTGCTTCATAGCGTTACCTATTATCAAAGACGTGCTCAAGACTCAAATAACACTGCCCCGGCGACTCAAATTTTCCACTATCGGGATTATATTTAAATGCCCAGCACGATCTGTTTTCCGGCAGAGGCCCATATTGATCGCGATAAATGATCCTGGTAACGACATACACTAGCAATCTCCCCTCCTTGAGGTCGTGGGCCGTTTGAGATGAAAACGGAGTATCGTGATTTCTTTCACCGTCAAGCGTAGTTAGGTTTTCGTGTTTCTTGAACTCAAACGGCTGCTGCGAATAAACATCCGCGCTGACGATAAGCTCATTAGCCCACAACGACTTGTTCTCGAATAACTGTTCTTCCTCTGCCTTAGCCGATGGCAAAGGAGCAGAGACCTTAACGCCAGCCAGTACTTGGACGCCCCCCAATGTCGGCGTAATTGACCTGTTGTAACCACGAATATGTGCCCACAGATTCCACCAATAGCTAGGCCCGTTGGTTTCCACGTCTACCGACACCTCCTCAACTTGCAGATGTGCGCGTATGGCAGGCATCGCAACCGCATGGTTCAACGATTTCACCGTCATGGGCGCAAAAGGGGTGGTTCGTATCTTTGGAGGAATTACAAGGCTAGCTTCGCTTCTAATTTGCATCGGAACCTTGATTATCAAATGGTAAGAAAACAATATGCCCCACCAAGCGATGCCGAAAATGACGGCATGCCGAATGTCCTTCGCGAAATGCGCCTTCACCCCCTGCCGCCCTTCTCGTTTGTAGGTGAGAAACACTCGGTATCCCCCGTACGCGATTGCGGACAGCTGAGCGAGCGCACTTGTAGACATCGACTCCAGAGCGGACTGCGATGCCCTAGAAACCAATTCGAAGGTGAAATTGTCGGAGATGGACACCGTGGCCATTGTGCAACAATTTGCCACGTGTGGCAAGTATATAATCCCCGACAATTCAGCAGAACCAAGGGCGATGCACAATAAGAGCGCGAATTCGGTGCATTTCCTATAACGAACAGCGCCGACCCGACTAATGAATGAGCCGTGCCATCGAAATAATCTTGCGACAATTGCGGATCGCGATCATTCGTCGGCTCGCGGAGACG
>QHVR01000519.1 GCA_003223595.1 Acidobacteriota bacterium | reverse complement strand
ATGGACTACGCAATGCTTAGCCGTCTTCAACTTCAATCCATGACCGACCAGGAAGATTATCTAAAACTGCCCGCAATTTTGGTGGGCGCATCTGCGGCGGTTTTGCCCGAACAACTCGCCATCTGGTCTTACCCGCTGGCGAATGCTGATGCCGAACAAGCCAGCTTCAATATGGTAACGGCAATGATGTGTCGTATTCACCAAAGTGGTCGTCTCGACTCCCTCGCTTCAGCAGCGTCGACCCAAATAACGGAAGGCATTCGGATCTATAAGGAAATTCTTCGTAAACACATTCCTGCGGCAGTTCCCTTCTATCCCCTCGGAATGTCGGATGTCACGAATTCCAAGGCGCCCGTTGCTTTAGGGATGCGGTCCCCGCAGCAGATTTTGGTTGCCGTCTGGAGGATCGACGGACCAGAGACGGTGCAGATATCAGGGGCATCCACAGACTCGAAACTGCTGTACCGCACCGATCTCGGCATCAAGATCACGCCTGGAAAAGATGCACTGCATGTTGAGTTCCCGAGAACTCGCATGGCTTGTCTAATCGCTGGATAGCCCGGTTTCGTGCAGGCATGCTGCGACAGTCACGCATTTTCCCGCGCATGCTTGCCGCAGCTGCCCCACTGTCAAATGAGAATGCTGATAGCTTCTCTGCCAGCTTCAGGCAAGGTCATAGCGATCGCGATTCATAACCTTGTTCCATGCGGCGGCGAAGTCCGTCACAAACGTCTCCTTCGAATCGTCACACGCATAGACCTCTGCGATTGCGCGCAGTTGTGAGTTGGAACCAAACAGCAGATCGACGCGCGTGCCGGTCCACTTGAGTTTGCCGGTCGCCCGGTCGCGGCCTTCATACACTCCTTCGTCAGACGAGGGCTCCCACTTCGTGCCCATGTCGAGCAGGTTGACGAAGAAATCGTTGCTCAACGTTTCGGGCCTATTGGTGAAGACGCCGTGTTTGGCCTGCCCGAAGTTCGCATTCAGAGCGCGCATGCCGCCGATGAGCACTGTCATCTCGGGGGCAGTGAGAGTCAGCAACTGCGCCCGATCCAGCAGCAACTCCTCAAGCGACAGTTGCTGTCCGGTTTTGACATAGTTGCGGAAGCCGTCCGCCACCGGCTCCATTACGGCGAAGGAGTGCACGTCGGTCTGCTCCTGCGAAGCGTCCGTGCGTCCCGGAGAGAAAGGAATCTTCACGTCGTGCCCGGCTTTTTTCGCGGCTTCCTCGACCGCGGCGCAGCCGCCCAGGACGATCAGATCCGCTAGTGAAACTTTCTTCCCCCTATTACCGTTATGTTGCGAGCTATTGAAATCCTTCTGGATTGTCTCCAGGGTCTGTAGTGTTTTCGTCAGCCCGGGCGATTGGTTCACTTCCCAATCTCTTTGTGGTGCGAGGCGAATGCGCGCCCCGTTCGCCCCACCCCGCTTATCTGAACCGCGGAACGATGCTGCCGATGCCCAAGCAGTCGTGACGAGTTGGGAGATCGACAGCCCAGACTTCAGGATCTTCGCCTTCAGAGCAACAATATCCTGATCGCTGATCAGTGGATGATCCACCGCGGGAACAGGGTCTTGCCACACCAGGGGTTCCTTCGGAACGAGCGGCCCAAGATAGCGGGAGATCGGCCCCATGTCGCGGTGCGTCAGCTTAAACCAGGCTCGGGCAAAGGCGTCTGCGAACTGCTCCGGATGGTCGTTGAAGCGGCGCGAAATCTTTTCGTACGCGGGGTCGAAGCGCAATGCAAGGTCCGTCGTCAGCATTGAGGGCGCGTGGCGCTTTGAGGGATCGTGCGCATCCGGCACCGTACCTCTGCCTCCTCCATTTTTCGGTGTCCACTGATGCGCCCCCGCTGGACTCTTGGTCAATTCCCATTCGTAGCTGAACAGGTTGGTGAAGAAATTGTTGCTCCACTTCGTAGGCGTGGTGGTCCAAGTGACTTCCAGGCCGCTACCGATCGCGTCACCAGCTTTGCCCGTTTTAAATTTGCTCTTCCAGCCGAGGCCCTGCTCTTCAATGCCGGCGGCTTCCGGCTCGGGACCCACATTGCCCGCATCGCCTGCGCCGTGGGTCTTGCCGAAGGTGTGACCGCCGGCAATCAGCGCAACCGTCTCCTCATCATTCATTGCCATGCGGGCGAAGGTCTCCCGGATGTCCCGCGCCGCGGCAAGCGGATCCGGCTTGCCATTCGGCCCTTCGGGGTTCACATAGATGAGACCCATCTGCACGGCCGCGAGCGGATTTTGAAGATCACGCTCTCCGCTGTAGCGTTCCTCGGCCAGCCACTTGCCCTCAGGCCCCCAGAAAATGTCCTCTTCGGGCTCCCAGACATCCTCGCGCCCACCGCCAAAACCGAAGGTCTTGAAGCCCATGGACTCAAGCGCGACGTTGCCCGCGAGAATCATGAGATCGGCCCAGGAGATCTTCCGCCCGTATTTCTGCTTAATCGGCCACAGTAGCCGGCGCGCTTTGTCGAGGTTCACGTTGTCCGGCCAGCTATTGAGCGGCGCGAAGCGCTGCTGCCCGGCTCCGGCTCCGCCGCGCCCATCTCCGATGCGGTACGTGCCTGCGCTGTGCCACGCCATTCGAATGAAAAGCGGCCCGTAGTGGCCAAAGTCGGCTGGCCACCACTCCTGAGAATCCGTCATCACGGCATGCAGGTCTTTCATCACCGAGTCCAGGTCGAGACTCTTGAACTCTTCCGCGTAATTGAACTCCTTGCCCATGGGATCGGAGAGCGGGGAGTGCTGGTGCAGAACCTTCAAATTCAGCTGATTCGGCCACCACTCTGCATTCGTCTGGAATTTGCGAGTGCCATGAGCTATCGGGCACTTGGATTCGGATGAGATTTTCTGCCCGTTGCTACCGGGGGCGGGCACGGTCGCTACTACTTCCTTTTCGTTAGGCATGATTCCTCTTTGCTTGAGTCAAGGTCGTCGTTAGGTTTTGGCATTACAGCGCGCACACAGGCCAAACACTTCAATGAGCGGCTGGGTTAGATCAAAACCGCCTGGCACCTGCCGAGCGAGCCGTTGGAAATCAACGAAATCACCGGTGATGTCCTGCACCGATTTACAGCGCGAGCAGACCAGGTGATGATGAGGTTCGAGATTGCCATCGACGCGCAAGGTGGATGCATGCGGAGTGACCTCTCGCAGCAGCCCACAGTCGATGAAGAGCCGCAGGTTGTTGTAGACCGTGGCGAGAGAAATGGATGGAATCTTACGCCGGACCGTGGCGTAGATGGCTTCCGGGGAATGATGTCCATCGGAAGCAATCACGGCTTCAAAGACCACCTGCCTCTGGTGCGTGACCGCCAAACCGTGTTTCGACGCCAGTTGGCGGAACTGCTGGTGGGTGAGACGCATAGTTATTGAGGAAGAATGATTATAAAAGAGACGGGAGGAGTGTCAACCGAAATTTTGCTCAGGAAGAGATTGAAAATGACGATCCTGCGTCAGGTATGCGCAAGCTGTGCGAGTATCCACGAGTAACGCGGCAAGTGCCATGCGTTAGAGCGAACTCGAAGCTAAAGTATGCATCGGGGCGCGGGCTCCCCTGGACGCATCTCCTCAGGCCCGCACCTCGCTTCGGCTGGACAACTCAATGGCAGTCCCTACCGCGAGTCTTCCCTACGCATATCCTCCCTACCCGTATCTTGCATCGCTACCGCGATTAGGCCGGCGAGATTCTCGAATAAGATCGCACTACGCTCCGGCCGGATGATGCCTTGCGCTGCCCACTCACACAGCAATCGGCTTACGGTGAACAACGTGGTTCCGGCCATCTGCGCTAATTCCTCACAAGAGAGTTCGACTGGCGCCGAGGCGAGAGAGCTTCCGGACTCCGCAATCAGACGCAGCAGGACTCTCGCTAGCCTCTGCGGAACACGTTCGGTGGCGAACTCGTGCACTCGCCCCTCTAAGCTTCGCATGCGCTGTGTGAGGAGCCGCACCGAGTTGCGCAGCAGGGCAGGAAATCGCTGGCTCAACGATTCAAACTCCGCTATATCCCAACTCAAAATGCGGCAGTGCTCCACTGCGTATGCTCCTGCCGAATGCGTACTCCCCGGCCCATGCCCCAGCCCATCTAAAACATCTCCCGGACCCAGCACGTGGAGAATCATAAGTTTCCCGACGGCGCTATGACGCACGGTCTTGGCATGTCCGGCGGTTACCAGCGATACCGAGCGCATGGCATCGCCCTCGACGATGATGCTCTCATCTTGGCAAAAAGTCCGTTCCCGGCCCGCGCCAGATATTTCGCGACATTGCGAAGCCGAGAGGTCTCGGAACAGAGACGTTCGATGAAGTTGGACAAGAGGGTTTCCAAAGGACGAGACGACGCCATTGATCCGTACGCCCGTCGTGGCAGGTGCTTTTCGACGCGGTCTCCAGCTGGGGTAAGCCGCCATTAATGAGGAGTTAGTTTCAAGAAGTTCTCTGGCTGGCATCGCGTGCCTCCGGGTGCACCAAGCTGCTGCTGCCAGCAACCACCAGGTTGCGGTTAGCACATCAGCGTGGCAATCAATCTTCGACTGCTTCGAACAGGGGCCGGGACGGGGGAGGATCTCACAACATTGTGGCTGCGAACACAGTCAACAGGAACAGCGGGGGAGTTCGGAAGTATCGAAACCAGAACCAGGTCTTTCCCAAGTTCACGCTTCCTGAGAGCTGAACTGTTCACCCGCATCCCTTGAAGTCCAGTACGGGCTTGAGTGAAGGTAATTGGAATACAGCGAACCATCCGTGATTGTGCTCACAGTTGGTTGTGCCCAGCCTCACGTTTTGTGCGAGCGCAAAGACTCGCAAATCCTGCCACGTGTATTCCAGAAAAGGACAGAGCGATTGCCCTAGAAGCACGCCAGCAAATGCGGCCTTTGATTACTTTAGTGCGCGCAGATTAGAAACTCGCGCTGGCGTTTGCAGGCAGTCGCTTTCCAGAGCGTTTCTATGCCGGTAGCTGTTCCCCCCTGACCGGCGTTCAGAGCTCTCCCGATTTTCGTGCGGTTGTTCTCAAGGAGAATCTCGATGAAAAGAGCGTCAAGGTATTTG
>QHVR01000518.1 GCA_003223595.1 Acidobacteriota bacterium | reverse complement strand
GAAGTGATGGAGATCTCGCAGATTCCGATGATGCTGCCCTACGTGGACATCCTGCAGATCGGCGCGCGCAATATGCAAAACTTCAATTTGCTGCGCGAGCTGGGGAAGGTGCGAAAGCCGGTGCTGCTGAAGCGCGGTATCGCGGCCACATTCGAGGAGCTTTTGCTCTCGGCCGAGTACGTGATGTCGGGCGGAAATTACGACGTCATCTTGTGCGAGCGCGGGATCCGCACCTTTGAGACCTACACGCGCAACACCATGGACATCTCTGCCATTCCAATCATTCACAAGCTGTCACACCTGCCGATGACGGCTGATCCCTCCCACGGGACGGGCCGCCGCGACAAGGTTGCGCCCATGGCGCGCGCATCCGTGGCTGCTGGCGCAGATGCGTTGCTAATCGAAGTGCATTGCAATCCGGACAAGGCCCTGTCGGATGGAGCCCAGTCACTCTTCCCGGAGCAATTCGCGAAACTAATGGATGAACTAAGGATGATTGCGCCAGCCGTGGGACGGAAGATTGAGTAATTCAATTTTGTAATTTGGTAATCGGGTAATTTAGTAATCTCTGCGCCAAGATCGCTTTTAAATTACAAAATTACAAAATTACTCAATTTCTTATGTCTCTCCGGCAAATCACGATCATTGGCACGGGCCTGATAGGCGGCTCGCTGGCTCTGGCGCTGCGCCGGAAGAAGTTTGCCGGGAGAATCATTGGCTGCGATCGCGAAGCGATCCTGGAGAAGGCGCACAATTGCGGGGCCATTGACGAGGGAATCGTTGAGCCCGGCGACGCCGTCCGGGGAAGCGACTTGGTGGTGCTGGCCACTCCGGTGCTGGCGATTGTCGATCTGATTCAGAGATTGGGTCCGGCGCTGCCCCGCCACGCATTGCTGACCGACGTCGGAAGCACGAAGAGCTTGGTGGTGGACTGCGCAAAAAAGGTTTTGGGCAAGAACGCGAGCCACTGCTTTCTGGCCGCACATCCCATGGCGGGAAAGGAAGTGAGCGGCGTGGAATTTGCCGATGCCGATTTGTTTCACAAGGCGGTGTGGTTCGTTACCCCGCTGGAAAACCAGAACATGCAAGAGGGCCTCATCGGCGAGTATCTGGGATGGATCGATCACATCGGCGCGCGGGTCGCGATGCTGCCGGCAGACGAGCATGACCGCTTGTGCGCCTGGATCAGCCATGTGCCACAAATGATCTCCACTGCTCTGTCGGCCGCGCTGGTAGAAGAGTTTGGCGAGGATGCTCCGCTACTAGCGGCGGGAGGCCGCGCGCTGCAGGAGATGACGCGAATTTCGGCCAGTCCGTATTCCATGTGGCGAGATGTCGCCATCAGTAATAAGAAGAACCTCGCAGACGCTTTGTGGAAAGTGGAGCAGCGGCTCGCGCACATCCGCGAGAATCTGGCGACGCGGGAATTGGCGCAGGAGTTTGATCAGGCGCACGCGTTGCGCAAGAGTGCAACACCGAAGAAAGCTAGATCCGATTGAATACCAAATCCTGATCAGGCCTGTTAAATTACCAGATTACAAAATTACCCAATTACCAAATTTCTTATGAACAAAGTTGTGGCCAATGCGGACGAAGCCATCCGCGACGTGTTCGAGGGCGCGACCATCATGATTGGGGGCTTCGGGCTCTGCGGCATGCCGGAGAACCTGATTCGTGCTCTGGCGCGCAAGGGCACGAGGAATCTGCATACCATCAGCAACAATGTCGGAATCGATGGCGTGGGCAACGGCTTGCTGCTGGCCGCGGGACAGATTGTTCATCACATCGGCACCTACGTCGGCGAGAACAAGCTACTGGAAGAACTGGTACTCACCGGGAAGATCAAGCTGGAGCTGGTTCCGCAAGGAACATTTTCGGAGAGGATTCGCGCCGGCGGCGCGGGGATTCCTGCGTTCTACACGCCCACCGGCGTAGGCACGATGGTGGCCGAAGGCAAGGAGACGCGCGAATTTGATGGCCGTCCATACTTGATGGAACGCGGCTTGACCGCCGACTTCGCGTTCGTGAAGGCATGGAAGGGCGATCGCTCGGGTAATCTGATTTATCGCAAGACGGCGCGGAATTTCAATCCCATGATGGCGAGCGCGGCAAAAATTACGATCGCTGAAGTCGAACATCTGTTGGATGTGGGCGAGTTGGAGGGCGACGCAATTCATACTCCTTCCATTTATGTGAAGCGAATTTTTCAGGGCGAGTTATACGAACGCAGGATCGAGCGCAGGACAGTGCGGAAAGCGGCGAGCGCTCAGTGATCCTGCGCCGTGGCGGGACCAAATATGACGACAGGCAAGCCGGGCAAAGACGTCGATAAGCGCGAGCGGATTGTGCGGCGCATTGCGCGCGAGTTGCGCGATGGCTTTTACGTGAACCTGGGCATTGGCATGCCGACACTGATTGCCAATCATGTTCCCAAGGGGATCGAGGTCACTCTGCAATCGGAGAACGGGATGCTGGGGATCGGGCCGTATCCGATCGAGGGGCAGGAGGATCCGGATCTGATCAATGCCGGCAAAGAGACGGTCAGCGAAATGCCGGGCACATCTTATTTCTCCAGCGCGGATTCGTTCGCCATGATTCGCGGCGGGCATATCGACCTGAGCGTCCTCGGTGCGATGGAGGTCGATGAGACCGGCAGCATCGCGAATTGGATGATTCCCGGAAAGATGGTGAAGGGAATGGGTGGCGCCATGGATCTGGTCGCGGGAGCACGGCGCGTGGTGGTTGCGATGGAGCATACGACCCGCGAGGGAACTCCGAAGATTCTAAAGAAGTGCACTTTGCCCCTGACCGGCGTTCGCGTAGTCGATACGATTGCCACCGAGATGGCTTACATTCGCGTGACGAAGGATGGGCTGGTGCTGGAGGAAGTCGCGCCCGGATTGACGGCGGACGATGTGCAGAAGTGCACGGAGGCGCGGCTGATAGTAAGTCCCCAGTTGAAAGTGATGGAGAGCTAAGTCTTCTGTTCTTTCGCCGCCTCGCGGCTGGACAGTTGATGGCGGCTCTCCCTACATCTAGGCTGCCGAGATGCGGCGGATCAGGTCTTCTTGTTCCTGCTTGTTTTCGGCGCCGATGGTAAATGCGTCCAGCAATCCCAATGACAGCGCGTATTTGATGCCCTCATCCTGGCGGTCGCGCAGTGCGCCCTGGCCCAGAATTTTCATTCCTACCACGGCCTTCCCCGCGGCCTTCATCTCTTTTAGTACGCTCACGACGGTGGCGGGATCCGCATCCATGGCGGCGCCGATAGGATTGATTCGAGCCAGATCAATCTCCACCCAGGGAGATTTTGCCGCGGCGCGCAGAGCTTCGATGCTGTGGCAGGAGCAGCCGTGCGCGCGAATGATTCCCTTCTGCTTGGCTTCGGAGAGCACGTCCATGGCTCCGCGGAAGCGGTCGGTCCAGTCGGCTTCCGTCACGCAGTGCATGAGGCAGACGTCCAGATAGTCCGTCCCTAGTTCTTTGCGGAAGCGATCGAGATCGGCCCGCATGCCATTGGCGTCGCGTGCCCAGGATTTGCTGAGGACTGTGACTTTGTCGCGCGGCACGCGCTTCAGCGCCTCGGCAACATGGGGATGACTGCCGTACGAATCGGCGGCATCGAAGAAGCGCAGACCGTGATCGTATCCATTAAGCAAAAGATCGGAGAGACCTTGAATTCCCAGAGCCGTCTGGTGCGAGTGATGTCCGGTGCCGACTGTGCCGGTGCCCATCGCCAGACGGCTGGTCTTGATGCCGGTGCTGCCCAGCGTAACCGTGTCCGAGGCGGAAAATTTCTGACCTAGTGTTTGCTCTGCCAGGCCCTTAAGGATGGATTTGGATGAGAGCCAAACTGCTCCCGCAGCGGTGGCGGTGCGAACAAGGAATTCGCGGCGACGCATGGCGTCCTCCTGAAGACCGTGGCGTTCATTCAGGCTACACCAAGTGGCGGCGGAGGTGAAGCCTACATAGAGACGACGTCCTCAGACTCGAAAAGGGGCTGCGAGCAGGCGGAAGGGGAGTGTGATTCCCAGGTGGATAACTTCGAGCACTCCATGCACGGCGACTCCCACGATGCGGAAAGGGAGTAGAAGCAGCCAGATAAACGGATACGCGATCAACGCCACCAGGGCCAGTGGCCAGCAGATCACAAACAGAATGCACCACAGCAGGAATGTGAACATGAGCGAGACCTCGGCTCTATAGAATTCTACGTTGATGCTCGATGAAAAGTTCCCTTGCCGACGTCGGATCTCTGCTATTCAAACTGCTTGCGGAATGCCGCCAGTTGCTGCTGAACTTCAGTGAGCTCGGTGCGAAGGCTCGAGACTTCCTGTTCCAGTGCGGCAATGCGCTCAGAATTTGAGTCGTCTGCCATCGTGGGCGAGGGCCTCGCAACGGGGGCCTGCATCAGGTGCTCCGGCGGCTCTCCGGAAAACAGGTGCATGTA
>QHVR01000517.1 GCA_003223595.1 Acidobacteriota bacterium | reverse complement strand
GACGGCGCAGTCTACCTGGTCCAGCGTCCCCCGGATGCTCGCCTTATGGCTGGGATGTGGGAACTTCCCCAGCTGGAATCTACAGAGAAAGGCAACGCGCCGGCAGATTTCATCCTGCGTCATTCGATTACCGTAACCGACTACACTGTGCGCGTGAGGCGCTTGCCAGCCCCTCCCAACGTTCCGGGCCGGCGCATTCCGCTGCAAAAATTGCGAACCTTTCCCCTGACCGGCCTGGCTCGAAAGATTTTGCGAAAAGCTAACCTGATCTCCTCCGCATCTATTTCAATCCCTCGGCTGCCATGAGTCATCTAATTCAGCGAGTAAAAGCCCTGTTCGGAGGACGATCCATGACGGCGCTAGCTGCCGGTACGAAGGCACCCGACGTTGAACTGAAGACAATGGACGGAAAGAAGTTTTCCCTGCAGGCCGAGCTTGCCCGCGGCCCCGTGGTGCTGGTTTTCTTCAAAGCCTCATGTCCCACATGCCAGTATGCCGTTCCCATGTTCGAGCGGCTGCACAAGGCCTATGGGCAGAAAAATGTCAGCCTGGTAGGTGTATCGCAAAACGACTCAAGCGAAACCGCAGCATTTATGAAGCAGTTAGGGATTACTTTTCCGGTGCTGCTCGACGACACCCATTCCTATCCCGCTTCAAACGCCTACGGCCTGGCCAACGTCCCCAGCATCTTCTGGGTCGCTCAGGATGGGGAGATCGAAATCTCTAGCGTAGGCTGGGTCAAGGCCGACTTCGAATCAATCAATCGCAAGATCGCGGAAACTGGCAAGGTCTCGCCCCCGATGATCTACACCCCTGGCGAAGAAGTCAGAGATTTCCGCGCTGGTTGAAGCTCCAAAAACTAGGTGCCGGTCGGTGCCTTAAACTCAAAACCTCTGTGACCTCTGTGCCCCCTGTGGTGAACGACTTTCAACCCTCACCACAGAGGACAGTCAGTAAGAACAAGCGAGCGAAGCCCTCCACGGGACAAGGCCCCTGCCCGCTGATTCCAACAGTGGATGGACTCTCGTGCGCTACTAGTGCCTACTTCCCATGCATCCCGCCGACAACCTTCCTTTACAATCTTTGTAGATCGTCATAAAAAGCATTTTCTTGGATCAACGCCGCTTGGTCGGGGGAGAAATCTAAATGCAGGGAATGGCGAGAATTGTCTCGGCGTTTCTGATCGTGTGTTTGAGCCTGCCCTCCTGGGCAGAGGGCGCTGCCGGAGGTGCCCCCAAAACCCCGTCGGTGAAGCTGCCGGGGCCAGCGTTCACTGCACTCGAGACCATCAATCCAGAACACATTCGTTGGCATGTCCGTTTTCTAGCCCACGATCTTCTGGAAGGCCGCGGCACTGGCCAGCGCGGCGGCGATCTGGCGGCGGAATACATTGCCACCCAATTCGCCGAGTATGGCCTGAAACCCGCGGGCGATCACGGTACCTACATGCAAAAGGTTCCGCTGGTAGGAATCACGACTCTACCCGAAACGCGCTTCACGCTAGTTCCCAAGCGTGGCGAGGCCATGAATCTCAAGCCGCTGGACGAATACGTCGCCTACGATCAGACCCAGCAGCCAGAATCCAATGTGGACGCCGAGATCGTCTTCGTGGGATACGGCATTGAAGCTCCGGAGTACAACTGGGACGACTACAAGGGTGTCGACGTTCGTGGCAAAGTTCTGCTGATGCTGGTCAACGAGCCTCCTTCCGACGATCCCAAATTCTTCAAAGGCAAGGCTCTCACCTACTACGGTCGCTGGACGTACAAATACGAAGAGGCCGCCCGCAAGGGCGCTGTCGGAGTGCTGCTGGTCCACCAGACCCAGATGGCGAGCTATCCCTGGGAAGTCGTACGAAATTCGAATTCCGGCGAGAAGTCCGCATTGAAGGTGGAAGGGCCGGCTCTGAAAGTGGCCTCGTGGATCCACCTCGACGTGGCTTCGCGGCTGGCTTCCTCTTCCGGCGCCAGCATCGACAAGCTCATGACCTCTGCCAACTCCCGCGACTTTCACCCGGTGAACCTGGCAGCGCGCCTGGAAGCCCACATGGTGAGCCGAATCCGGAACTTCGAAGCGAATAATGTGGTCGCCATCCTGCCCGGCTCCGATCGCAAGCTGGCGGACGAAGCGGTACTCTATACCGCGCACTACGATCATTTCGGAGTTCGTCCGGATATGCCGGGGGACAACATCTTCAACGGTGCTGAGGATAACGCTACCGGATGCGGCATTCTGCTTGAACTGGCGCGAGCGTTTGGCGGCGCCCCCATCCGGCCGCGGCGTTCCATTCTCTTCGCCGCAGTCACCGGGGAAGAGCAGGGACTACTGGGCTCGGAATATCTCGGGAAACATCCTCCGATTCCTGCGGGCAAGATCTCCCTGGACTTGAACTACGACGATGTGAAGCCGCTCGGCGCGCCCGAGGAAGTGCAGGTGGCCGGGGCCGAGCGCACCAGCTTTTACCCCAACGTCGAAGCCACCTCGAAAGAATTCAGGCTCAACATTCGTCCTGATGCACGACCCGAAGCCGGACACTACTATCGCTCCGATCATTTCAGCCTCGCCCGCGTAGGCATCCCATCGTTTTCCATCAATGAAGGGATGAAATTCAAGGGTCATCCCGAATCCTGGGGCCTCGACAAAGAACGCGAGTACGTCGAGAAGCATTATCATCAGCCCAGCGATGAGTACCGTCCCGACATGGATTTCGTAGGCGACTCTGCCATGGCGCGTTTCGGATTCGCGCTGGGCTGGGAAGCAGCAAGTTTGCCGAAGTTGATCGGCTGGCAGAAGGGCGACGAGTTTGAGGCGCCCCGGCTGAAGAGCGGCGGTCAGTAAGCAAGGCGCTACTCTGCGAGCACATCCATACCTTGGAAGTTATTGGATACCAGAACCCAACCGATCTTGTCGTCGGAAGTCTTGATTTTCACCCACCACTCCTTGACTCCTTCTTCGGTGACGATGGCTGCACAATCGCGCGCGCACCCGTCCCCATTCTTCTCCGTGATGAAGCTGCAATCCTCTTCTTTGTGCCAGGCGCCTTTCGCCCAAATATTTGCGAAGCCTTCGCCGACGTACATGTAACGGAGAACGATGTCGCCGGCTTGCAATCCGAGCCGGGGAAGATCTCGTTTGACCAGAATATGGTCTGGGCTGCGAGTGATGTGGACGCCTGTGAGGGCGGTTACTTCCTGTCCCGGAGTGAGTTTTGCCAGTTCCCTGCGATCGTTTTGCCAGGATGAGTACACTGTCGAACGTTTCGATGCCTTCCAACTACCGAATCTGCAGCCCTCGAAAGGGCAAGCCTGTTCGTCGATTACGGGAAGGGCAGGTTCAGCAATGCTTCCCTCCGGACCCGCGTTGTGCGCAGTAGACTGCTGGGCAACGGCGAGCGTGGCCATGAACATTACGCACAGGAACCGGCTGATCATGATGCGCATGATAGCCGGACGCGAGCGGTGGCCGAAGGTTACGCTAGTGCCTTCCGCAATGAAGATAGCGCTCGCAACACAGTTCTCGACCAGTTGTTGGGACGCGCGTCGTCAAGAATCATCGCTGAACGCGGCTTGGCCCGCGTAACCGAGGTAACTTTAGGCGCACCCTTGCCCATGCTAGCCTCGCTAGTAGTCTTTAAATCAGCAACTTCCGAACGAGATCCTGCCGGAGATGCCGAAAATCCCCATCTTTCGCCTGGGCGGAAGGCCTGACAAGCCGGCGCTGCCGAAGCTCGCGGCGTCAACTCCGCTGGTTGCGGTCGCGGGCATCTCGGTCGGCGTCGATAACCTCCGTCACGACGTTGTGCTCAGTCCAAAATTTGCGGAACTGGCGCGCGCTCAAATCACCCGCCAGCTCACTCGCCACGGAGAACTGGATGGAGTGCTGAAATCGGACTTCCAGTCCAATCAGGGTCCTTCCTGGATGCGGACTCAGGCGCAAGCCGCCCATCCTAAACAGGATCGCGGTGAATGGAAGATTGCTCTGGGCGAATTGCTGCTCGCCTCGCTGAACCGCGCCAAGAGAGAATCCAATCTTTCCATCGATCTTCTCGCGCGCCTCGCAGTCACGAAGTTTCTGCGCGTCGAGATGAATCTGCAGTTCGCTCAAGTCGTGGAACGCTGCCGAGTGCAATCAAAAAGCTATGACAATGCGCGCCAGCAGAGTGCGGTGGAGTACCGCGAGCGCATCGCTGGTTTCCAGGTGCGAAAGAGAATCATTCTTCGCAAAACCGGGCAGGACATTTTCGAGACCCTCCGCGAGGTAGAAAAGAACACGCTCGCTCGCACCCGGCGCTCCTTTTTCGGCGAGGAAACAAGCACCGCAACCTGGCTCAGCTACCCGCTATTCATGAACCGGCTTCTGTTTTCCGACGACGGGCGCGATGATTATCTCTGCGCCGAACACTACGTCATGCTGGGCAATTGGGATCGCGATCCTGATCGCTATGGCCGTATGCGCGAGATTGCCTCTGGATTTCTGCGTTCCCTCTACGGCGAAAAGGTC
>QHVR01000814.1 GCA_003223595.1 Acidobacteriota bacterium | reverse complement strand
TAGCCCCTGGGGAACTCAGCGTCGAGCCGTGGCGGGCTGGATCTCTTCGATGTCGACGATGTCGGTAGGATACTTGCCCGTATAGCACGCGGAACAGTACGAAATCTTCTCTCCCTCACCGCAAGCCTTTTTCAATCCCTCGAGAGACAAATACGCCAATGAATCCGCGCCGATGTACTCGCGGATCTCGTCGACGGATTTATTGGCAGCAATCAGCTGCTTGCGCGAAGGCGTATCGACTCCGTAATAGCACGGCGAGATGGTGGGAGGGCATGAGATGCGCATGTGCACCTCGGTCGCTCCCGCGCTGCGGACCATACGGACAATTTTCCTGCTGGTCGTGCCGCGCACGATGGAATCGTCAATCAACACAATCCGCTTGCCCTCCAACAGCGAGCGCACTGGGTTTAACTTCAACTTCACGCCGAAATCGCGCACGCTCTGGCTGGGTTCGATGAAGGTGCGGCCTACGTAATGATTGCGGATCAGCGCGAAGCGAAACGGGATTCCGCTCTCGGCCGCATAACCAACGCCAGCCGTCACTCCCGAATCTGGCACTGGAACCACCAGGTCGGCGTCCACACCTGCTTCACGCGCCAACTGGCGGCCCAGTTCCTCGCGGCTGGTCTGAACCGATCGCCCGAAGACCAGGCTATCTGGCCGCGAGAAATAAACGTGCTCAAAAATGCAGCTGGACTGAGGCGCTGCCGTCGAATAGAACCGAGAACTCACGCCTTCCGGCCCGACGATGATCAACTCTCCCGGCTTCACATCGCGAATGTATTCGGCGCCGATGAGATCGAACGCGCAAGTCTCGGACGCAAACACGAATGCATCGTGCTTGTGGCCGTCCACCGCGGAAATCTTTCCCAGCGGCCGGAAGCCGCGCGGGTCGCGGGCCGCAAAGATGCGGTCGTTGCTCATCATTACCAGCGAGAAGGCGCCTTCGACGCGCCGCAGCGCGTCGGCCATGGCTTCGGGCAGCGTGTGCTCTTTCGAGAGCGCGATCAGGTGAACCAGAACCTCAGTGTCGCTATTGGTCTGAAAGATGGAGCCTTGGCTTTCCAGGCGAGCGCGAATCGCAGTGGCGTTCACCAGGTTGCCGTTGTGCGCAACCGCAATCGCTCCCTTGTTCGATTGCACCAGGATCGGCTGCGCGTTAAGCAGGGCGGAATCACCGGCTGTCGAGTAGCGCGTGTGCCCGATTGCCAGCGTGCCGTGCAGCTTCGACAGCACGTCTTCGGTGAATATGTCGGCTACCGAGCCCATCGCCTTATGAACGCGCGAGACCAGGCCGTCGGAACTGACGATGCCCGCTGACTCCTGCCCGCGGTGCTGCAACGCATGCAGGCCAAGGTAGGCCAGCTTCAGCTTTTCCGCCTCGGGATGCGAAAAGATGGCGACCACTCCACACTCATCGTGAAATTTGTCAGGAATCTGCATTAGTCCTTAGTCCTTAGCCCTTAGCCCTGAGCTCTTAGCTTCTCTGCTTACACGTTCACTAGTTCCGGATCGGTTTTCAGTGCGGCTTCTAACGCCGTTTCGTATGGCTGCTTCAGTTCCGATACAGCCGCCGAGATGACGGTGTTGCCGTCCACTGTGATCTCGAGCCTGTCCTGGATGGTTTCGCCAATTTTGTTTGCAGCTACGCCGTGTGTTCCCGCTACTTCTTTGATTCGCGCCAGGTGCTCGGGGTCGCAGGAGACTACGATGCGGCTGGGGTCCTCCCCGAACAGCACAAATGCGGGGGGAAGCCCCTCGCTTGCCAGGTCAACCCGAGCTCCCATTCCCCTGGGGAACGTCTTTTCGGCCAAGGCTACCGCGATTCCGCCATCGCTGCAGTCGTGCACCGACTCGACCAAGCCATCCTGGATCAAGTTGATGATCGCCCTCTGCAGAGCCGCTTCTTTCTCCACGTCGATTTCCGGCGGATATCCCCAGAGCGCGCGCAGAACTTCTTTGGCGTATTCGGACGAGCCGAACTCGGTTTCCGCATCGGTCATATCGCCGGGCTCTCCCGCGCGCAATAGCACGATGGTGCGTCCAGGACCGGTGAAATGCATCTTGGCGGCTTTGTGAACGTCTTCGAGGACACCCACGACTCCGAGCACAGGCGTGGGGTAAATGCCTTCGCCGAGCGTCTCGTTATAAAAACTCACGTTGCCGCCGGTGATGGGGATCTCCAACTCCTCGCAAGCCTTGGTGATGCCGTCGATGGTTTGCGAGAACTGCCACATGATGTGCGGCTTCTCCGGGTTGCCGAAGTTCAGGCAATTGGTCGCACCGATGGGCGTCGCGCCAGAACACGCGACTTTGCGGGCAGCCTCCGCTACGGCGTGCATCGCGCCGACACGCGGATCGAGGTAGCACCAGCGTCCATTGCCATCAAGAGCCATGGCCAGACCGCGGTTCGAGCCTTTGATGCGGATCACGCCGGCATCGCCGGCACCGGGAGCCTCGACCGTGTTGGTCTGCACCATGTGATCATATTGCTGCCAGACCCACCGTTTGCTGGAGATGTTCGAGTTGGAGAGCAACGCCTGCAATTGCCCGGTGAGGTCGCCGCTCTGCGCAAAAGCAATATGCTCAGGCTTCTCGCGAGAGACTGGCGGCTCCCAGCGCGCTAACGGGCGCTTGTACAGGGGCGCCTCATCTGTGAGCGCGGGATTTGGAATCTCAGCGACGAGTTCTCCATGTTGAAGCACTCGGAGCA
>QHVR01000516.1 GCA_003223595.1 Acidobacteriota bacterium | reverse complement strand
ACACATCGGCCGAATACAATTATTCGTCCGTGCCGGCTGTGCAGCAACTAACGATGATCTTCCAGAGTGTCGGGGCAACTCTGGAATACGGCCGCCGCCTGACGTACTTTCATCGCTACCAGAAACTGGCGCTCGATGATGAACTCAAGCGCATGGAGGACCAGGCCCGCCGTGGCGAGATCACCGAGTTGCAGGCTGTAAAACCCGTGCTGCAGCAGATTTACGATGATTCCAGTGTCATGAATGTGGTTCGCGCCCGCGCCCTTCGCATCATGGACATGAATCCCGCGGCGAGCGCCGGTAACCGCCGGTAGCAGCCTCGTCTGCGGCCGCACAGTCCAGAAAAGTCAAAGCTTTTACAACTTAAAGGGACGAACCGTGTTCTAATGATTACAGTCTTTCCAGGGGGTTTCCATGCCCGCTCCTTCTTGCTCGAAATACACCGTTGTTATTCTCGTGGCCGCAGCCTGCGCGCTTCTGGCGCTACCAGCTCTGGCCGATTCGCAAGCCCGCATTGTCCGGCTCAGCGACATTCAAGGATCTGTGGAGATCGACAAGAACGCGGGGATTGGTTTTGAACGCGCTTTCGCCAACCTTCCGATCACCCAGGGCACCAAGCTGCACGCCGGCGCCAATGGCCGCGCCGAGGTTGAATTCGAGGATGGCAGCTCGCTTCGCCTGACCCCGAACACCACGGTCGAGTTCAGCAAGCTGAGCCTCGCCGATTCCGGCAAGCGCATGTCGCAGGTGAATCTGGTGGAGGGCATGGCCTATGTCAATTGGCTGGGCAAAGATGATCTGAACCTGAACTTCTCGCGCGAGAGCATCGCCCTTGATCATTCCGCGCACTTCCGCGTCGATACCTCTGCCCAGGCCGCCAATCTGTCGGTCTTTAAGGGCAACGTCGATGTGGAGGGTCCCGCCGGGAAGTTGGTCGTCGAAAAGAAGAAGACCGCCACCTTTAATCCCTCGGATGACGACAAGTACACCCTCGCCAAGAACGTTCCCGATCAGCCTCTCGACTCGTGGGACAAAGAAGCGGTTTCCTACCACGACCAGTACGCCAGGAACAACACTACCCCGTACGGCTACGGCTATAGCGACCTGAATTACTACGGCGCATTTTCCAACGTTCCCGGCTACGGGATGATGTGGCAACCCTACTTCACTGGCGTGGGATGGGATCCGTTCATGGACGGCGCCTGGGGTTACTACCCCGGGTTCGGATACATGTTTGCGTCGGCCTACCCCTGGGGATGGATGCCTTATCGCTATGGAAATTGGATGATGGTCCCGGGCATGGGATGGATGTGGCAGCCCGGCGGCTGGAACACCTGGGTTGGAGTCCCGCGGTATACAAATACGGGTGCAGTCCACGTGACCCGCCTGGCTCCGCCTCCGGCAGGAACGGTGAAGACGGTGTATGTGGGCAGAGCTGCGGCAATGGGTTCCATGAACTCCATGCAGCCATCGCGAGTCACTCTGAACGCCGGGACCGCTGGATTGGGGATACCGCGCGGTTCGATTAACCACCTCAACCATCTCAACAGCGAAGTGGTGAAGCACGGATCGGCCCAAGTCCGTCCAGCACCGCAGTTCGGAACGCAGCCTGCAGCCCGCTCTGCCGCTGGACCGGCCATGCGAGGAGGATCCAGCGCTCCTCAGCGAGGTTCGATGTCGAGTGCGCCGCCAGCTCGCCCCAGCAGTCCGCCACCGGCACACAGTGGGGGAGGCGCTCCGGTACATCGCTAGATCGCCTGAGCAATCACGATTCACTAGGGACAGCCCCTTAGGCTGCCCAGCGGCCCGGAAGTTTCGGGCCGCTTTGCTTTGGAAGACAAATGCTCCCGCGGTGACGTCCTTCAGCTCACCAGCACTCCCGCATATCCCACAACTAAATCGCGGTCGCCGGACACATCGCCTGAAGTCGCATACTTCACCAATTCGGCTTTACTCGCGCCCAGTTGTCGCGCCGCCGTTAACATCGCCACTGCTGGACCGTAGCCGCACATGCTGATGTTCTGCTGGGTAACGACCTCATGCAGCCCTCGTGGATCGAGTGCCAGTATCTTTTCGATTGCGCGATGATCTTTCACGCGCGTGATGGCGTCCGACTCGTAGTGATTCATGTCGCTGGAGGCCACGATCAGAACGGGCTCGTGTTGCCCGGCGATGACTTCCGCTAACGCGTTGCCAAGCTGCTCAAGGATCTCCAATCGTCCTGTGCCTAATGCGATGGGCACGAACTGCAATTCCGGCTGACGCAACTGCAGGAAGGGAAGTTCGACTTCAGCGGCATGCTCGCTTCGATGCGCGGCAGAATCCTCCTGCATGGCGGGGAAGCGCTCCCGCAAAGCCTGCGCGAGTGGTCGATCCACGGGCACATCGCCCAGGGGAGTCTTCCAGGCTCCTTCACTCATCATCGCCAGGGCATGTCCCTGGCCCGTGTGGTTCGGACACATCACCACGCATCGCCGCGGAACCTCGATACGCGCGAATACCGAGCCCGCCACGTGCCCGGAGTACATGTATCCGGCGTGGGGAGCGATGCAGCCCAGAGCCGCAACCGGTGCAGTGGTGGTGTGGGAGAGGTAGGACTGCGCTTCCTTACGAAGCTCGTCGGAGTTTCCGGGATAGAAGCGTCCAGCTACGGCAGGATTTCGCAGAGTCGAAGTTGCCATGGTCCCTCCTTAAGCTGTGGCCGATGCGGGACCAACACTTGAATGCTAAGACTCGGCCTGCTGCTCACGCAAGGCACGGTAAATGGCGGCGCTCTGCTCTAGGCTCAGGGTCTCAGCGCGAGCCGTTGGTTTCACTTTCGCTGCAGCTAGAGCGCGTTTCAATTGGCTGTTGTCGTAGCTTCCTTTCAAATTGTTCCATAGCGTCTTGCGCTTTTGTCCAAACGACAGGCGGATGAAGTCAATGAAGCCATCGCCCACCACTCCCAGTCTCTGCTGCTGCGGATCCATGGTGAGCCGCAGCACGGCGGAGAAGACCTTCGGTGGCGGCGAGAATGCCCCTGGGGGAACGGTGAAGAGCTTTTCCACGCGGGCGTGCAACTGCGCGGTGGCGGAAAGCACGCCATATTCGCGGCCCCCGGGTTCAGCGGCGATCCGGTCTGCCACTTCGCGCTGCACCATGATAACGATGCTCTCGAAGTATTTCGCAAATTTGAACAGGCGCAGGACGATGTCCGAGGTGATATAGAAAGGAAGATTGCCCACGACCTTCACCGGCTCAGGCTTGATCTCGATGCCGGGTCGTCCAAGCCCGGGCTTGGGCCCGAACAGGGAATCAATGTCAACCGCCAGCACGTCGGCTTCGATGATCTCGACATTGCGGTGCATACCGAATTTCAGGCGCAATTGCGCCGCCAGCACCCGATCCATCTCCACCGCGATCAGCCGCCGCGCTCGCTTGCCTAACTGTTCGGTGAGAATGCCGCGCCCCGGGCCAATTTCCAGAACGGTGCTTTGGGAGACATCGCCCAGGGCTTCGACGATGCGGCGGGCGTATTCCTCCTCATTGAGGAAGTGCTGTCCCAATTTGGGTTTCGATCGCGGGCGATCCGCAGATACGGCTCTTGGCACGTTGACCCTCTAGCTGTCGGGAAGTAGACTTTCCAGTCGGTGCACGCATCTTACTGCGCGGGCCGGCCGTCCTTTTGATTGCTCCATGATAACGTGCGCCGCGGAAACGCGCCCGCCGTGGAGGTTCCGCACTCATGAACATCGCGTTCGTCGCTTCCGAAAGCGTTCCCTTCTCCAAGACCGGCGGGTTGGCGGACGTCGTGGGCGCGCTGCCCAGGGCGCTGGCTTCACTCGGGCATCAGGTCACCGTCTATCTGCCGCGCTACCGCCAGACCAAGTTGGACGATCCGGGTGTCGTCGTACGGAGTGTGACGGTCCCCTTCGATGACCAGTACCGCTTCGCCTCGGTGGTTTCGGGAGGAACCCTGGGTGGCATCCACTTTTATTTTGTGGAGTACCCGCCTTACTTCGATCGCGAAGCTTTGTACGGAACGCCCGCGGGCGATTATCCCGACAATGCGGAACGCTTTGCCTTGTTCTCGCGCGCCGTGCTGGAAGCGTCAAAGGTGATCGGTGTTCCGCAGATTTTCCATTGCCACGACTGGCAATCCGCGCTGGTTCCGGTCATGCTGCGCACGCTCTATTCGGAGGATCCGGCGTTCCACGACGTGGGCACGGTCTTCACCATTCACAACATGGGGTACCAGGGATTGTTTCCGCCCGACACTTTGCCCCTGCTCATGCTTCCCTGGGACCTGTTCACGATTTCGAAGATGGAATTTTTCGGCCAGGTGAACTTTCTCAAGGGAGCTCTGGTGTACGCGGATTATGTGACCACGGTCAGCAGAAAATA
>QHVR01000433.1 GCA_003223595.1 Acidobacteriota bacterium | reverse complement strand
TTCGGCGCGGGAGATTCGTAACTCGCCGTTCAGTTGCTTCACGCGTTCCTTCATACCGCTGATGCCGACGCCGGGAGCGATGCCGGTCCCGAACTTCAGATCGGGAATGCCTCTGCCGAAATCGCGCACGCGAAGGGTAACGAAGTCGGTTTCCTGAATCAGCTCGATTCGGGCGTCCTGGGTTTCGGCGTGCCGGTAAATGTTGGTCAACGACTCCTGGATCACGCGGAAGATGGCGGTTTCGATTTCACGCGGAAGGCGGGGAAACAGGATGGGGCGGTATTCGAAGGTGATGCGCAACTGTCCACGGCTTTGCAGGCCTTCGAAGTACCAATGCAGAGCGGGGAGCAAACCGGACTCATCGAGCAGGGGCGGATGCAGCAGGTAGGACATGTTGCGTACCTTCTGCAAAGCGCTGGAGGCGAGTTCCGTGGCCTGGATGAGATTCCTGTTGCCTTTAAATTCTGAGCCGGTTGCAGAATCGAGCTCCAGCTTTAGGGCGACCAGTTCCTGGCCCAATTCGTCATGGAGGGTACGAGCCATCCGGCGCCGCTCCTCGTCTTGCACGCGGAGTAACTCCCCGGAAAGTTTCTGCAGTTCGAGGGTGCGCAATTCGACCAACCGCTGAGATTCCAGGAGTTCGGTGACGCGGCCGCGCAGTTCGCGGTTGAGCTGACGAGTGCGCTCTTCCAGCATGCGTCGCTCTGTGAGATCGCGGGTGACCTTGGAGAAACCGCGCAGAACCCCATTCTGATCGCGGAGAGGAGTGATGACGACATAGGCCCAGAAGGAGGAGCCGTCTTTGCGAACGCGCAAGCCTTCGTCGACAAAGCGTCCTTCTTTAGTGGCAAACTCGAGCTCGCGCTCGGGCCAATGGCTCTCGCGAGCCTCTTTCGGGTAAAAGCGGGAAAAGTGCTGGCCAATGATTTCGTTAGCCGCGTAACCCTTGATTCTCTCGGCGCCTTGATTCCAAGTCGCGACGTTACCGTCAGGATCGAGGAGGAAGATAGCGTAATCTTTGACGCTATCGACCAGCAGGCGAAAGATCTCGTCACTCTGCTTGAGGCGATGCTCCGGGTGTTCTTCTTTTGCTTGAACGTCGGTGGAAAGCAAAGTTATGCCCTTATGCGGCTGTTGCACGGTGAAAGCTCACCAGGCAATGCTTGTGATCCGGACAGAAAGACTCTGAAAGTCTAGCGGCTCGGGGAAAGGGTAAGACATAGGGGGATTCCTGTACGGGGACGTAGAGACTCGGAACGTGGATCGCGAAAGCCTGTTGCCCGCTGAGAGGCTGTCCCTACGTGATGCTGACACAAGGTCAGAGTCCCCTAGACGCGGGCTGTCAGGAGGAATCCTTACACACCGGCGCGGATGTTCGAGGAAGTTTAGTGCTGTTAAGTTCGTGATCGTTCGAGGGGCATGGTTTCTGCTGGGAAAAGCTAGACAGCCTGAGAGGCTGTGCCTACCCGACGCGTAGTGTTGACGAGATTGTCCGCCGCAGGCGGTGGTTGCAATACCTGACATGAACAAGAACAGGAGAAGGAAGTCCAGGCGAGGCCAGTGGGTCACGCCTCATGATCTCTGCTTCGTTGCGAACATGCGGAAGACCATGGAGGCGATCCGGTCCGGCCTGGAGTGCGTCGAAACGAGCGGGAAGCTTTTGCGTTGGACGGATGCATCGGTGGTTCTGTCGGAATCGAGAGTGGACTTCGTGAACAGTGCGGTTGCTGGGTCAGCGAGCGATGAGCAGGCGAGCAATGAGCGATGAGCAATGAGTCATGAGCGGTGAAGAATTGCGCTCAGCGGGACCGAACTCGCGCGGAGTTCAAACCCCCCGGTCCAGCTACGCGTGACCGGACAGCCGGTGGCGGCTGTCCCTACACGTGCGGCAAAGAGCTCAGGTTCTTGGCGGCTGGCCGGAGATCACTTCGCTACTGTGTCTTTTGGGTCGGCCTCGAGGGTCACATCGATTTTGGCGCCTGGCTTCAGGGCGACAGCGTCGCCGGTGGGAGAGGTCATCGAGTTCTCGATGCGAATCTCGCGGAAGAGATAGTCGGCCGGGGTGATGGAGATTTCGGCTTTTTCCGGCTGGCGGGCGATGCCGGTTTTGATCACCTTGTTGACCACCGCAGGCACGGTCGTCCAAGGGCGATTTCTGTGCCAGAGGAGCTGGGGATGGTTGGTGAATCGACGTTGCTGCTTGCGGGCAAGCAGGTCCGTTAGCTCACGAATTTGAATCGCAAACTGGTCGTAGTTTTTTTCTTCCTGGATCTGCACGCACAATTCGTTCATGCGCTCGCGTTCTTCGGGCGTCATGGAGCTCCCCCCTGGCGGGTGGTTGGGATGTTTGGCAGAACGTGGAGGGATGGTAATTGAAGGCGGAGGAGGAAAACAAGTGCGGGGCTTAGGGCTTAAGGTCAGGGGCCGATGATTCACCGGAAAACGTTCGACAGCCTGAGAGGCTGTCCCTACGCGGCTGTTCTTATTTTTGGGGGATTAGGGCGGCTTGGACTGATGTTGGGAGTTCGTCGCCTCGGAAGTATTTGGGATTGTCTTTTGAGCCTGGCTTGAAGTTGGCTGCTTTCATTTCGGGCATGGCGACGAAGGGCTTGGAGTAATCGTTGGCGGCATTCCAGAACAGGAATCCAATGCCACCCTTAGACCGGGCGGTTTCCACCTGAATCTTTATGTATTCGGGGGAATAGGTTTTAGTACGCCAGTGGAAGGCCTGGAGCCAGGGACGGATGACAACGCCGCTGCCCTTCGTGATCAATTCAAAACGGTCCATGGACTCGCCGATGAAGTGAGCGGGCTCGTCGCCGGGGTGGGCGATTTTGTCCATTCCGAAGAAGTGCGACGGGTAGATCATCGGGCTGAGGACGTCACAGTAGCGGGCCATCTGCACGATGTCCTGTCCGGTATGGGATAGGTCGACGGAGCGTTGCCAGGCCATAACACCAAATACGTCGAGCGAGAGCAGGGCGCCGGTGGGGTGGAGCTCGGAGTAGGCCTTCTTGAGAAAGCCGGCGATCACATCAGAACGTTGCGGGCCACGGGGCGCGGGCTTGGCTGCGACCGGGCAGGGGCCCTTCTGCATCTGCGGAGCCGGGTGGGTATCTTCCTTTTTGTGGTGGCGCCGGGGAAGGGGAACCAGGCAGGTGGAATCCGGGCTCACAGCTGGCGTGGCCTCAGCTACCGGCAGGCCGTTTTGGAAGACGAAGGCTGCGTCTTTCTGGTCACCTTCAGCCGGAAAGCGGACGTAATCGAACTGGACCTCATCCACGCCAAGCTGGGCTACGTGCTTGGCCAGGGCGATGTTGTAATCCTGAACTTTGGGATTGGAGGGATCGGTCCAAACCAGCTTTCCGTTTTCGCGCCAAGCAGTGTGGTTTTTGCGGGACTGCACTGCGAGCTCGGGGTGCTGGGTAACCAGGCGTTCATCGCGGAAGATGGCGATGCGGGCAATGGCGTGCATGTTCTGCTGGTGCAGGAAATGGACCAGCTTGGGGACGTTATGGATGTAGACCTTATGTTCTCCGAGGAGCGGGTGCTCGAAGGGAATCGCCACGCTGCCGTCGGAGTCCTTGATGTCGAAAACGACGGCGTTGCCGCCAACTTCACGCCAGTGACGGACAATGTTGACTCCCTTGTCGCTGGCCGCCATGACTCCAGTGAGATAGACGGCGCGGACTTCGAAATCCTTCGGAACGGGCACGGTCTTTTCGGTAACAGGAGCGAAGAGAATTCCGGGGATGATAATGGCTTCG
>QHVR01000432.1 GCA_003223595.1 Acidobacteriota bacterium | reverse complement strand
GACGCAGTCGTAGTGCTCTGGCTGCCACTCTCCGACAACATTGTTTCCCACCAGCGAGAAGGGAATTTTTTTTTCCGAGAGAGCGGCCAGAATGTTGGCGGAATGTGTGCCAGTTAGAATGACCGCGCTCGGGCGGCTCGATGACGTCAGGACCTCGGGAAGGCTCAAGCTGCTCAGCGGCGCATTCAGATCGGAACGAAAAGAAATGAATTGGAGCGCCCGGTCCTGGCGCGTACAGTATCCCTCGGCTCCCAAAAGGACTTTCGACTGGAATTCGTTCACGGTTTCGCGGTTGCCGAGGATAAACATGATGGTGCGATTCGCTGCGCCGGATGCCAGATTGACGCCCAGGTCTCGCGCGACGGCGAGAACGGAGGCTTGCACTGAGGGGGCGAGCTTGGAATTTCCTTGGGCTACTCGCGAAACAGTTTTCAGGCTGACTTTAGCCAGCCGGGCCACGTCGGCGAATTTTCGAGACTCCCTCGATGACGTGCCGCCGTCCGAACCCGTCTCCAGCTTTCGTACGGCGCCGCCGTGGGAACGGATCGCCAGACCCGATGAGCAGAGCGAATCAAGATCACCCCGCGCTGTCACGGCGGAAACGGAAAACCGGCTCGCCAGCTCACGGACCGTGATCTGCCCCTTATGCTCGATGAACTCAAGTATCTTGCGCCTGCGTTGCTCGGCCAACATTCGTGAACCGGACGCCATAGTGGATTCCTTAGCGGGGCGCTGAAATTGGCGCCTGTTGCAGCACAATCCCGAGATCATTCTATACATGGAATCAGAGCAAAACAAACGAAAGGTGCAGGCGCAGTGCGTCCGGGGGAAAAGCAGCGCTTATAAGTGCCTGCAACCCAAAGCCTTACCTTCGAAGGTGAAGCCGTAACAAAGCAGCCGCAGGATCGTCGCTCGCGCGTTTGTTTCGTATACTTGTGTTTACTTGCGTGAGGAAGGGCTCTGGGATGAAACGTCGAGATTTCATGATGGCCGTAGGGGCAACAATCGGGCTGACCATAATGAGGAGTAGTGCGAAGGCGCCCGCACCTCGTCCTCGTCTTCTTATCAGTAAGACCGATCCTTTCACCGGCCTCGCGCTGTTGAGGACTCGTTATCAACTGGGACTGCGGCCATCAGATGACATGGAAGGATGGGCGCTATCCTGGCAGCTGACCGGCGATAAAACTTTCGCGGAGAAAGCGCTGAACGCCATGCGCACGAATCAACTAGCAAAAGGCGTGAGGCCTTCCCGTTCCTGGGTTGATTACGCGCGCTGGTCTTTGGCATTCGACTGGCTTTTTGATTATCCAGAGTTCGAGCAGCGATTGCGGGATCGGATCGCGACCGAGTTGATGGATGGCGCAGCGACCATGTTGGCCAGCGAAGATTTTGCTGATCCCAGCGGATTCTCGTATCAGAACTATTCTGCTCGCTTTCTCTGCCTGCCATCATTTGTCGCAGCGGCTCTCGAAGGCTACTCCGGATGCGCGAACCGGTGCGAGGCTTGGCGCGAGAAAGTGACACAGTGTTTCGCCAATATTAGCGAGACCACAGACTTTGCCACGCCGGAAGGCAGCTATCACGAATCCATGGACTACATGCGCATTACGTGGGCCTCGCTTACGCTGCTGGCGGAATTGCAGCGCACTACCACCGGCATCGATCCGGCTCATCACTATTCAATGTTTCGAAATATCGGGAATACATATCTTTATAAGCTGCTTCCCGATGGCACGCCCTCGCGCGAGGGCGATAATGAGTATCCGATCCTGGATGCGCGTGATACGTCGGTCATAGGCTATGCCGTGAACCGGTTCAAGGATCCATATGCTGCGTGGCTTCTCCGCAATAGCGGCTTTTTCGCGAAGCAATGGACGATGCCCGTGCTCGAGTTCCTGTGGAACGACCCGGAGGTTACGCCACGAGATCCCTCTCTGGCCAGGGAGAACGAGCTTCCGCGGCAGAAGTACTTTCCCGGTGTAGGACACCTCGTTGTCCGCGATGGTTGGACGAAGGACTCAACCTGGATCGAATTCGATTGCGGGCCGTACTTGGCCAAGCACCAACACCTCGATCAAAACCAGATCAACATCTATCGCGGCGGATATCTTGCCATCGACAGCGGCGCCGACTATACAGAGAGCGAGAGCCCCCACTATCTCAACTACTACCGCCGCACCATTGCGCACAACTCGGTGCTGGTGTATGACCCGGCGGAGAAGTTTTTCTGGTCCGAGAACCTGCTGACCGCTGCCAACGATGGCGGACAGCGTATGAATTCCTCCCGATACTGGAACACTATCCGCAGTCCCAAGGATTGGGAGCGGACGCGCGGTCTCTGGGACTTGGGTACGATGCGCGTTATTGACTATGTCCCCGGGCAATATCACTACGCGCTGGGCGATGCCACCAAGGCGTATTCATCGGACAAGATGAAGAAGTTCACTCGCGAAATCCTGTACGCGCCGGCGCACAACCTGCTGTTCGTTTTTGATTCCGTGGTTAGCACGAATGCTTCGTTAAGAAAAGCCTGGCTGCTGCATGGAGTGAATGAACCGTCGGTCGATCAGGATTCGGGGCAGGGAACTGCGGAGGCAAAGGAATTCAGAAATGCGAACACGTTTTGCTTCCGGGAAAATAAAGGGGAACTCCTGGTTCATTTGCTGCTTCCCCGGGAGAGCGTCGTCACGCGGCGAGGTGGCCCCGGAAATGAGTTCTACACACCGGGAAATGATCAGGGAGGTCCCTGGGGCAGTGGCGAGAATTGGCCCCTTGATCCTGCGCAAGGCGGGCCTTTGCCGCAAGATCCGAAGCTGGTGCACATGTGGAAGACTTTTTGGGGCGAGGACCTTTCCCAAATCTCCCCGTCAAATCGCCGAAATGTTGTACCCGGCGCCTGGCGCATCGAAGTGTCCCCATCCCTCCATGCGGAAGAAGACTTCTTCTTGCACGTTTTTGAAATCGGGGATCTCGGGACCACGGGAAAACGAAAAGTTGCTCTGATGGAAGGCGTTAATTTTGCTGGAGCCGTCTCAGAACAAGGCCCCTGCGTCTTATTTGCCAGATCAGAGTCAGCGAGCCGGGGTGGGGAAGTCTCGCTTCCCGACTTGGCGTGCACGTCCTTGACCTTATCGAGCCTGCGGCCCAACTCGGTGTACGAGTTGCGCTTCTACGGACCAAATGTTTCCTCGTCGCCAGCGGCGGCATTGCCGGGAGTTGAAACAGAAGTTCTTCGTGTCCAGACGAACCCCCACGGCATCCTGCGCATAGACAAAGAAATCTCCGGGAATCTCCGCTTGCGCATCGCTGCGGTATAAAGACGGGCAGGACGGCCGGTTCCTATCCCGCTTGGCAATCAGAAAGACGCCGCGCGCAGTCCTGCAGCCATCTGATCTCACCCGCGGGTCGCTTTGGGTTTTTGGGATGCGTCTTCGCCGTTGGAATGCGACCGCAGAGGTGCAGGAACAGAGCGGCCGAATGTTTGTATGCGGGAACAGGATGGCGGAAGGCAACGTTGCCCAGGTACTGCAAAGCGTCACTGAGTGCGAAATAGGCGGGGTCGCCACCTTGCCACAAGCGATCGCGCTCGGCAAATTGTTCTGGGGCGAATGTCGCAAGGCCGAGTAGATAGTCGGATCCGTACTCGATCATGTTTATGCCCAAGTCGTTGCCGGTGAAGATCCGGAAGTCCGGACGATGCCGATCTCGTAGGGCGAGGCGTTCCAGTTCAACGACCCGATCGAGAGAAGAGTGCTTCATTCCGCTAATCTCGGGAATATCCATCAAGCGCACTATCGTCTCGGAATCAAAGATTTTGCCATTGGCAGCGAACATGGGACCGAGTTCAAAGGCGAGCACATTCTGATATCCACGGCACACGGCCTGGTAAGTAGCTGCCAATTTCCTGCCCGGACTCGCCTTCAGGCGGGCGGTCTGGAACAAGATGGGAATTCCGCCGATCCCTACGATGGAGTCCAACTGGCGCCGGTACAGACTGACGATCTCCCCCTTGAGATTCTCAATGTATGCTCCCGCCACGAACGGGACATTCTTCCCTAGGGCCGCGCGGGTCCATTCAAGCACATTCTTCTTTTGCGTTTCCGAAAGATAATTCACATACCCCGTATCCATATTGACGGCATTGATGAGCCCGACCGCATGCGTCCGTGCCAGATGCCCTTGAAACGCTTCGACAGCAATTCGCCCGTTCGATTGAAATGGCAGCAGAGCAGCCGCGATTCCTTGTACTTTCCGGCCAAACTGGCGTCGGTACTCGATGCACTTGAGGTCGATGCGGTGCGGTCTCATTTTCAATTTCCCACTTCAGAAAAGCATTCAGTGTTTTTTCAAGAGCTTCAGGCGCTGGCCAAAATCGGAATCTTTGTAGTAATCGTCGAGCGGATAGCATCCCGACGGAAGGCCGTTGCGCGGCGCGGTTGTGCAATCGCTGAAAGTGCGGCAGATTCGCTTATGCTGAATTGGCTGGCCACCCGAAGCCTCCCAAAGCAGTTCCGGATAGGTCAGGACCATTCGGCCCAGTCCGACCATGTCGACCCAGCCCTCGCGCACGACGGCCTGCGCCACATACGGAAGGAAATCCTGCAGATAGGTATAAGCCGATCCCACGAAGATCAAATTGGGGAAACGCTGTTTCAGCAAGCGCGTGATTTCCATTTGCCGACCTACATCAATCAGAGGATCCTGCGGAGGCTGGTATCCATCTGACGGCGGAAAGAGCGCTGGCCGTTGAATATGCGGGCTGTAGTAGGGGCTGCCGGCGGTGACGTTCACGAGTCTTATATTCAGCTGCTCGAGCAGCGATAAAAACAGAATCGGCTCTGAAAGATCCCACTCCGTAGGATGAAAGGGGTCAAGGCCGAATCCCCAGCGGTACGGGATCAGGCTCGCAGGAATATCCGGAATTCCTGGTTGTGGTTTGCCGTTGGGAGCGCGCTCGGGGTTTGGCCGAAAGGGCACTGTATCGAAGGCCGAAAAGCGTACTGCGATGCCCAGACCCGGAGCGACGGAGCGGATTCCTTCCACAACCTCCCGCAGGAAGCGTGTGCGGTTCTCGAAGCTCCCGCCATATGGGCCCTCGCGAGTGTGAGCACTCAGGAATTCATGGCCCAGGTATCCGTGACAATGCTTGACGTCCACGAAGTCGAATCCCAACTTCCACGCCAAAAGGGCAGCGCGATGAAAGTCCTCCACGATCGATCTGATTTCCCCATCTGTGAGGACGGGATAGTCTTCTGCCAATTTCATCCGGCGATCGAGAATGGGGTGTCGGTACAAAATGCGAGGCTCATTGTGCTGAGAGTTGGGACGGCTGAAGCGGCCGGAATGAGTTAACTGCAATCCGAGGACAAGGCCATGATCTGATCCGGTGACGCGCCGATGTTCCTCCACCAGCGCCGTCCGCAACCGGCTGAGCCCTGCGGTAGTGTGCTCCGCCGCCAGCAATTGATTGGGATTAGCGCGCCCTTCGTGAGATACAGCCACGGCTTCACCGCCCCAGATCAGCTTGCCTCCGCTGCGGCCAAAGCGTTGCCACCGGCGCAATGTGTGCTCGGAAGGGTTCCCATCAGCTAAGCCATCCCAACCCTCCATCGGCTGCACGGCAATCCGGTTGCCGATCATTAGTTTTTCTTTGAGCAGCATCTGTCGTAGAGGCGAGTGCTGATCGAGCGATAATTCGTCGTCGCAAGGAATGTTCAGGCCTAGAGCACGGATATGTTCTTTGAAGCGCGCCACGCCTTTCATACCACCGAGCCGGATTATTTCGCTCGTGCTCATCTTTATCCCTAATCACGCTGACTAGCTGGGTTTCCAGCATCGCGAAGAACCGCTTGCCGCTCTGGACACACTGCATAGATCAGTGCAGCACCTGCAGCCGCTGCGGCCGCCATCATGACCCAGGCGAGATCATAACTATGCCGTGTATCGAAAATCCTTCCTGCCAGCCACG
>QHVR01000431.1 GCA_003223595.1 Acidobacteriota bacterium | reverse complement strand
GAAGTCGGCAGAAAACTCCACTTCGCCATTCTTCAGATTGACGGCCTTGTCGAGATCAACGATGCGCAGGTTGTGCGGATTGGTCACCGAAACTGCGAAGTACACTCGACCCGCGATCCGTTCGTATGCTCCCGCCTCGCCAAACAGTTTCCCGTTCAGCAGGTCAACGCGCGATGTGAGCTCTACGCGAACGACGCGTGCGTTCACCGATGTCAAACTCAGAAGAATAAAGAGGAGAGAAGAAACTGTGCGTTGCCGGGGTCGCATGCCCGGAAGCATAGCACGCAGCGCCGCGATGGTAAGTTAAACGGCGGCCGCGCGTACCAATCGATCCGACACTACTTCCACTTCCACGAAGTCTTCCACGGGGCGTCGTCTCAATCGGCTCAGAACATATCCCAATAGAGGGCGGTCTCCGCGACGGATTTCCTGAAACTCCACGCCCATTCTTGCATTGCTCACCAGATTCTTGACCTGCGCCTTGACCGCGAGTGTCACATCGAAAAGATTGAGCGTCAGCCGAAAATCTGTGCCCGGAGTCAGTATTTCGCCGGCTGAGATGCGCGCTCCTAACTCTGAAATCTGATCGACGATGCCGGAAGCGTGTTGCACTCCTTCAATCACTTCCGCCTGGCCTTCCACGTGGAATCGAGGACGCCTTCGCCGGTTCGTTTGCTCGGCGGTAATCAGGCGACCAAAGTGGCGCCGGTTCAGGCCCTCCGAATCAAGCGGCTGGTATTGTTCTTCTGCCTGGCGCAATTCTTCTTCCCATGGCGCTCTGCCGTCTACACATCGCACGGCGAACTGCCCGCGCAGATCCGAGGTCGGATCCGCTACCCAGGTGACCTGGCAAATGGCCTTGTTCCTGCCGCGCTCCAGCATCAGCAGATCCCCCAGACGGGGAGCCCGGGAACTGACCAGGCGCGCTCCTTTGGAATCGACGTCGTAGGTGCACGCGGTGTCGGCCGCGCCACGATTAGCTTGGCCAAGCAGGCTCCAGCGCAGCGGCAGAGCCAGATGCGCCGTCTTTTCTCCGGGATTTATTTCCGTACTCATTACAAATTGTTGCTACTGATGTGCTGCCTTGAGGCCACAGTAGCAGTACGTGTCCATTGGGACAATTGGCCCTTCGTAACCAAAACGAGGTTACTAACTGGCGTTACCAAGGCATAGTAACGGGGTGAAAAACAATCATTCGAATCTTCGCTTGCAGGATTCGCTCCGGTCGGTGAAGATGGAAACAACTCCAGGTTCTGGCATGAAGGCCTCCGTCCTCCAATCTCCCCATGTGCGAAGCCTGTCTCCATCTGCTGCCAAGCTGCGCTTGCTGAAGAAGCTGCGCTGTACGTTGCGCTATGAAAAGCAGGCTTGGGAATCAGGCGCGCGCCTGGTTGCGGGTGTGGACGAAGTAGGGCGCGGTTCACTATTCGGCTGCGTTGTTGCGGGAGCGGTGATACTCGACCCGGCATACCGCATCCGGGGCCTCAGAGATTCCAAGTTGCTGCTGCCGGAGCGAAGGGAAGTGCTGGCGCAAAGGATCCGGAAGCACTGTATTGGATGGGCAGTCGCCGCGGTCGATGTTGCGCGCATCGATCAAATCAACATCTATCACGCATCGCGGGCGGCCATGCGCGATGCCGTGATGCGCCTTGCTCCTGCCGCCGATCATCTGCTGATTGATGCGGTGAAGATTGACTGTGATCTGCCGCAGAAGCCGATCATCCACGGAGACGCCTTGTCGGCGTCTATCGCTGCCGCCTCCATTCTGGCCAAAGTGGAGCGCGATCGGATCATGTGCGAGTGGGATGCGGTATTTCCTGCATATGGATTGGCCTCTCACAAAGGGTACAGTACGCCTAAGCATCTGGCAGCCCTGCGAGAGTTAGGCCCCACGCCGCTTCATCGCCAGTCCTTTGCCCCGGTCTGGCAGAATCCCGTGCCCCAGGAGGCATTTGCCTTTATGGACGACGAAATCGCCGAAATTGCTGATGCTGGGGAGCTTGTGCCAGAAGATCTGGCCGGGTGAGGGCTGGCATATTTGCAAAAGTGTTCCTTCAGGAACATTTCCATGCACAAAGCTGTACATACAAGTACAACGATGTACATACAAATGTGGGTAAAAGAATAGATGACGCGAAGACAGAGACTTGAACGCAATGATGCGGCGGTTCGTGGGCAGTCCAAGGGCGCCAGAGCTTCCGTCAGCCGCCCTAAGAACTCCGGCGCCGGTGCGCGAAGTGGACGGCGCAAGGCCCTCAGCCTGCAAGCCTCCGCTGAGGAATCCAATAAGAAGTCGTTCTCAATCCAGAACATGGATCTTTACCGGCCACTCAAAAAGCCGGTCACGCTTCGGCTCGATGCCGACGTACTGGCGTGGTTCAAAAAGGACGGGAGCCGTTATCAGACCCGGATCAACCGCGCGCTGCGCAAGGTGATGGAGCGCGAGATGAAGGAGAAGTAGTACCGAGTACGCTCGGAGCCGCTACTTTTCTGTGGCTTTTGCGACGAGTTGATTCAGCAGTTCGGTGTTCTTCTCAAGCGCGTGCTGCAGGATTTCGGCCTGCTGCTTCGCGGTCGGCCAGTCCTGCTTCTCTACGGCCTCAGCCAGCCCGGGTAATTCCAGATGAGCGTAGGTGAAACGTGCGCCATAGAGGATGTGCTTGAACCAGGGCCGTCCTGGAATGCCGTCAGGATTGAGCCAGTTGCGCTCCACTTGCATCATGCCGCGATTCAGCTCTGAAGCAACCTTGGGATCGATCTTGCTGGAAGAAAGAGTACTGCTCAGCTTCTGGTCGAGGCGCTTGCCCGCGGCCTCGAAGTCGTCAATCTGCTTGCGCACGGAGCCAAGATCCAGTTGCGCCGTGTCCTTGCCTTTTGTCAGTTCGTCCAGAAACTCGCGCACGTTGCCGGCGTAGGTTGCGAAATCAAAGGGCAACAGATCGGCGTTGGCCAGGCGCAGCGAGGTGACTCCCCAGACCTGCGACATGAGCGTGTGATAACGATAACCGGGGTCGCCAAAGTGATTCATCCAATAGAAGTCGTCGTAAGCGGAGTGATAAACGCCGTAGTCGCCGTCAAACTGTAATCCGATCACCGGCATGCCAATGAAGTTGAGGAAGACGGTGTGATCGGAGCCGCTGCCGATACGCGTATCCGCAAGAGTCGCCGATGCCACGCCTGAGTCGTTCATTTGGTTCGACTGCTTGCGTTCTGCTCGTTCTCGCTCAATTGTGGCCTTCCACGCATCGTAGAGACTCTTGCCTGAGGGATCCTGCAGGGTTTGCGCGACCTCGGCCAACATGGGCGCCAAAGATGCGACCGCCTGCCCGTGGAAATTGGAGCCCGAGGTCGCTTCATCGACGTTGATGTAAGCCACGGCTTTTGACTTAAGCTCATCGGCGAACTGCTCTCCCCACTCGGTCGAGCCCGTCAGTCCAACCTCTTCACCATCCCAACTGCAGATCACCATAGTCCGGCGAGGACGAATGCCGTGTTTCTTCAGTTCGCCCAGAGCACGCGTGAGTTCCATCATGGACGCGGTGCCACTCGAGGGATCAACTCCCCCGAAGACCCAAGCATCCCGGTGATTACCAAGCACGACCCATTCGTTGGGCAACTCCGATCCGCGAATGCGGCCTTCCACAACGTAATAGGGCTGAGTGCCGTTCTCCATTTCGATTTTCAAATGCGCTTGCACTTCTTCGCCGCCGAGATGGTATTGGAAGGGCAAACCTCCTTGCCAACTCTCGGGTGCGACAGGGCCGCGCATGTTCTCCAGCAGCGGCTTGGCATCGTGCCAGGAGAGCGGGAGCGCCATAATCTTTGGTGCAGACATCGCATCTTCGATGCGGATGCGTTTGGCTCCCGGAGTTGACGCCCAGCCGGGCGTGAGCGGATCGCCCGGAACCATGAAGTCATAAGTAATCGCGCCGCGCTGAATGTGATATTCGGGGCCCCAGGGCCCGTCGGGATCAACCTTGCCTTGCTTGTATCCATCTTCGGCGGGATCGCTGTAGATGAGGATTGCCGCCGCGCCTTCGCGCTGCGCCGTGAGCGCCTTGAATCCGCGATAGCTGTAAGGATTCGAGTAGCGCACCAGCACAATTTTCCTTTTGACGCTGATGCCGTTTTTCCGCAGCAGATCGTAATCTTCAGGATTACCGCTGTGCGCGTACACGACCGGCGCAGTCACCTCGCCGGAGATCGACATTCCCAACCAGGCTCCGCTGATCGCTGGATTCTTGGAGTCTGGATCGGTGACGAGGGGAGTTTCGCGGAGCAGCGCCTGGTAATGGACCGGCGCGATCATCTCAAGCGACGCGTTCTTGGGATTGGTTCCGTAAACGTCATAACGACGGATGATTACGTCTTCCAGTCCCTGCTTCTTCCACTCGTCGCGAATGTACTCAGCAAGTTCGTTATTGCGCTTGGAGCCGGCAACATGGGGCTCATGGGTAAAGACGCGGTGCTGCCGGCGCTCTTCGTCCGCGTTGGGGATAGCTTTGAACTTGCTTTCGATTTCGCGTTCCCTTGCGGCGGACGAGGGAGTGAACCCGAGGATGGTTTGAGCATTGGCAGATGGGAGAAACAGCAGGGCAATGACGCACCAACGGAGCAGGCTCATGGGCGCCTGAGATTGTAACTCAGAGCAAGTACGGCAGGGCGGGGGGCGCGCCCGCATATCGCGCTAACTCAAAGGATGTAAGCAGACGTTGATCCCTCGGGCTAGTTCTGGCGGAAAACTTCCGAGCCGCCGACGATACCGCCCCGACAACGCAGGTTTCAGGTGTTCGAGCCGCTATCGGGCTTGATGTTTTGGTTGAGTCGCAGCACGTTGTTTGGGTCGTACTTTTTCTTGATCTCCATGAGGCGAGCATAGTTCGGTCCGTAGCCCGAGCGGACAAGCTGGTCACTCGTATCGCCCAACTGGTTGACGTACACTCCAAAGGCAAAGGGCTGTAAATTATCGCGTGTAGCTTGGACCCATCGCACCACCTCTTCATTGCGGAGGTGTTCCAAACACCGGCTATGTCTATTTCATAACCCGGCTGGCGTAGAGCAAATGCGGTATCAGTCATAGGTACACGGCTGACAGCCCCACGCAACGGCACAATGATCACCTTGCATGTGGCTGGTGCGTCGCTGATCGCCGTTGTAATTGCCGCAATGGCAGCCCCGCTGAGTTCTCGAAAAATGAGATTTGTTTGGAAGTGCGCAACCGGCACCGAAAGAAATCCACCCGCGGCCTGGGCATTCAGGTAGGACATGATTTTGACGCTGTCATCCTGGGGCTTGAACGCGCGCAGGGGCCGGAGCAAGTCATTTCCCATTCGGGGATCGCCGCAATAGCAAACATCCACTTTGAGTTTTCGGCCCTGTTCAGATGGTAACAGCTGGGCAAATGCGTCCATTTCATCCGGTGCTCCCGCGAGAAACTTGACGTAAGCCTGCAGGAGATCTGGAATGCGTCCGGGTGGATAG